>JBEBIR010000250.1:0-5823 GCA_040080315.1 Gemmatimonas sp. | reverse complement strand
CAGGCGCGTTCATGAGTGGACACGCACTGGCGATTGATGGTGGAATCGTCGCCGGCTAGGCGCTGCACGCGATAAGCCATTCCGCCACCGACGGCTCTGCGAGAGGTCATTTTGCGCCAGCTGGTCGCACCTCGATCGTGTAGCGCTCCTTGTCGCGGGCCAGCCGTACCGCTGAATTGGGGAGGGCGATTTCGGCGCCGATTTGCGACTCGGCCATCACGCGCGTAACGGACTGGAACGCCGCGAGATCGGTGCCGGGCGTCTCGAGGAGCCCGGCCCGCATGATGCCGGCGACCGCGACGATATCGTCGTGCGGCACGAGACTGCTCAGCTGCGTGAAGACGGCCCTCGTCATCGTCTCGGCATCCACTACACCCGGACCAAACGCGGTCCAGGTCAGCCTTTCCACTCGTTGGTTGGCATTGAAGTGCACAGCAAGAGAGAACACCACATCCGCTCCGTCCATGCGTCGATAGGTGACCGTGTCCCCGCGCGGCGCATCGGCGACCATTTCACCGGCCTCCACAAGCGTGCTGACGTCGAGCTCCGCGCGGGTACTGCCCAGCAAGTCGGGCTCACGCGGCAACGCCCAGTCCGTAGCGATCGGCGAAATCGTCGCGTTCGCGGCGGCGGAGATGGTCAGGACGGTCGAGGTATCGCCGCCCACCCACACGTTGTCAAAGCGCACCCGCGACGTGCCGTGACTCTCCTCGGCAACCGGTATGCCATTCAGAAAGGCGACGTACGTCGGCGTCGGCTGCTGGGGCATTCGCGCGTCGGTGGTGTCGCGCGCGAAAAACTCCCCATTGCCCGCACCCATCATGTCGTGACGCAACTGCACGAGCAGCGGCGCGAACGCGGTGGTGTCAGCAGCAGCAATGTTGGCGCGCACGAAATCCGCGTACGGTTCCCGCATCATAGAGAGCGTAGTCCGCACCAGGCCGCTTGGCATGCCGAGTTGGACATCGCTAACCGCACCATCGGGCGTCAGGCCAAGTCTCAGCACGAGCCGCCGACCCAGCCACTTGCCGGGGACCCGATACACCCGCTGGGTCGACGTGCTGCTCACGGAGTCGTGCGCGAATTCGAACTGCGAGAATAATTCGGTGGCCTCAACGGCCGCCACCGTGGTAATCGGCACTCGCGGCGTCGACGACTCGGAACACGCCGCTGCCAGGAGTACGGACGCCAACAGGACCACTCGACGTGCCGCCATGGTGTGTCTCCGCGTGAAGTGTCACCATGTAACGCGTGAAACACGGGCAGAATGGCTCACGTGATCGCTTCGAACTTTCTTGCGACGTTGTCCCGTGGGACCCAGACTGACTAGGGCACCATCACGATCTTCCCATCTCGTCCGCTTGCTGCCGCAGCCGCAACCGCTTCCTTGATCTGCGTCAGCGGATACGTGGCGTGCACGGCGGTCGACAGCGCACCCTGTGCGATGAGTTGCACCAGTTCACCATAGAGCGCCTGTTGACGCGCCCGCGTTGAATTGCGAAACCAGAATGCGAGCCAGAATCCGCGCAGCGTAATGTCGCGAAAGACAAATGAACCGGGCGCGATCTTGCACGCCTCGCCACTCATGGCGCCGTAGTTCACCACCGTGCCACCGATGGCGAGACTCCGCGCGATACGATCGGTCGCCGCTCCACCGGTTGCATCGATCCCCAGTCGGATCTTCGCCTTGCCCGTCGCCTCGGCCACACGTTTCGCCAGATCCGGACCGTCAACCAGCACGACATCGCCGCCAAGCGACTGCAGCGATTCAATGGCATCCGCTCGACGCACCACACTGACCGTCTTCACGCCGCGGCGCTTCGCCAACTGGATGAGATAGCGGCCCACCGCCGAGTTCGCCGTGTTCTGGATGACCCATTCGCCCTGGTCAAGCGTGACGAATTCCGACAGGAGCAACGACGCCGTGGCCGGATTCACCGACAGCATGGATAACTGCACGACGTCACCGGCGTCGGGCAATGGAATCAGCGCGTCGGCGCGCGCCACCAGATGCGATGTCCAGGTACCGGACCCCACCGGCAGGACCACACGCTGTCCAATGCGCAGTGCGCCGTTCTCTCCAATGGCCGACACGCGACCCACTCCCTCGTTACCACCGACCGCCGGAAGCGGCGGCAGCATGCCGTACTCTCCAGTCAGCGTGAGGACGTCAGAGGGATTGATGGGGGCGGCGAGCACCTCGATCAACGCCTCGCCAGCGGCCAACGGCGGCAGCGTGAACTCGACGCACTGGATCACGTCCTGCGGCACGGGGCCGCGCACGGTGTACTCGGCACGCTGCATCATCATCTCCTAGGCGAGGTCGTCGGCGCTGCGATCGTGAATGGTGACCAGTTCAACGATGACCAGACGGCGAACGCGTGTGGGCAACTTGAAGATGGTTTTCTCGCCAACGCCCTTTCCCTGCAACGCACTGCCGATTGGCGACGACATCGTTACGTGGCCGTCCTGCAATTCGCCGGCATCACCAAACACGAGTTCGTAGCTTTCGCGCAGTTTGGTCGCTTCATCTTCGACCACCACACGAGAGCCCAAACCAACCTTGTCGGTGGCGATCTGTCCGATGTCGATGTTCGCCAACTTGGTAACGCGCTGCGTAAGCTGCCCCAGGCGCGCCTGCACAAATTGCTGCCGTTCCAGGGCGGCCTTGTATTCGCTGTTCTCCTTCAGGTCGCCAAGTTCAACGGCCTTCCGGATATCATGCGGCAACGTGACGTTGAGCTCGTACGAGAGCTTCTCAACCTCGCGAGCCATCTTGGCGATGAGTTCCTGAAACATGCGCGGGTTGGCGGAGGGGAACGAGCGGGCGAAATTCGAATGCCGCACGATCCGGCGATCGGGCCGGACAAATGGCGAACGCCCGACCGTTCCCGGCCGGGCGCACTGGTTCCCTCTAATATGGCATCGCGAGGTGAGGGTTCAACCCCGTAGACGTCCGGCGCGCTCGCAAGACCGGTAGATTGCGGGTCAATCCAACCCCTTCGCTCAATGTCCAACCAAGTCTTGGCAAAGCATGGCGTGGCTGCCATCGCGGTGATCTTCGCGTTCGGCGCGTGCGCTGGGCACTCACGCCATCCGCGCGACACCGCTCCGGCCCCCATCGACTGGCCTGCCGTCGACGCCGCGATGGGCCGTACCAGCGTCGCCCAATCGGACGATGTACATCGGTTCAACATGCCACGAAGCGACCTTCGAGTAACCGTCGATGGTATCGTGCTGCGTCCATCCTTCGCGCTGGGCAGTTGGCTGGCTATGAAGCCCGTCGGCAACGGGGTCATGGCGATGGGCGATCTCGTCCTCACGCCGGAGGAACTGGGACCGGTGCTGTCGCGCCTGCAAGCAGGTGGCATCGAACAGACCGCCATTCATCATCATGTCATTCGCGAGTCGCCACGGGTGTTGTACGTGCACGTGCACGCGCATGGGAATCCCGTCGCTATCGCACGGGCAGTCCGTGATGCAGTGGCACTGACCGCCACACCGGCCGCCGCCACGCCGCCAACGGCGGCCGTCGCCGCGTTCGCTCTCGACACGGCAGGGCTCGCGCGAGCACTCGGATACTCCGGTCGTGTCAACGGTGGCGTCTATCAGGTGAGCATACCGCGCACTGAAATCATCCGCGATGGCGGAGCCGTGATTCCCGCCGTGATGGGACTTGGCACGGCCATCAATTTTCAACCGACCGGCGACGGCAAAGCGGCCATCACTGGTGATTTCGTGCTGACCGCCGCTGAAGTGAATCCGGTCATCCGCGCGTTACGCGACGGTGACATCGAAGTCACCTCGCTGCACAACCATCTGCTCAACGACGAACCGCGTTTGTTCTTCATGCACTTCTGGGCCAATGCCGATGCGATTCAACTGGCTCAGCGTCTCCGCGCAGCGCTCTCAAAAACCGCGAGCGCGGCACCAAGCCGCTAGTCCGCACTCACCGCGCACCCGCCTTGGATGCTTCCTGCGCCGCATGAGCGTCAATGACGGCCTGCGCCGCTTCGGCGGGATCGTCCGTCAGCAGTACCAGATCGAGGTCACCGGGCGAGATCTTTCCTTCGCCGATCAGACGCGACGTAATCCACCGCACCAGTCCGGCCCAATAGTGCCGACCGAACAGGATGACCGGAAATTGAAAGATCTTGCCCGTCTGGATCAACGTGAGTGCCTCGAACAATTCGTCCAGCGTGCCGAATCCGCCCGGGAAGATGATGAACGCGTTTGAATACTTGATGAACATCGTCTTGCGAACAAAGAAGTACCGGAAGTTCACCAGCGTATCGACATACGGATTGGCCCCCTGCTCGAACGGCAATTCGATATTGCAGCCCACGGAGTGCCCACCGCCTTCTTTGGCACCCCGGTTCGCGGCTTCCATGATGCCGGGTCCCGCACCCGTGATGATGGAGAATCCCTGCGCGGCCAGCAGTTTGGCGGTTTCACGCGCGGCGTCGTACTGCGCATCGTCCGGTCCGGTCCGCGCCGAGCCGAAGATGGTCACGCCCTTGGTGATGCCGGCGAGCGCATCGAATCCCTCGACGAATTCCGACGTAATGCGCATCACACGCCATGGGTCGGTCGTCGTAAACAGGCCAAGGTCAGACTGCGGCGACTGCAACAACTTCTCATCTTCGGTGAGCGTCGGGCGATCGCGAATGTCCTGGTCAATCAGCCGCGGATCCATGCGTCGCACTTTGCGCGCACCACTGGACACGAGCGCCGAGTCGTCGGGCACGCGTCCCGCTTTGCGGTGCCCTTCGCTATTCCGCTCCATCAGTCCTTCCAGGGACTCGTGCTCAGCGCGTGTGCGCGAATCGGGCGATGCCTTCTTGCCGGTCGCCGTGCGCGGCTGGGACTTCCGTGATTTCGCCATGGGAACGCGAGGGAGTGTGTGGCGCTGTCCCGGTGTCAGGACGAGCCTGTGACATCGCAAGCTACCGCGCATGATACCGCCCTTTCACCGCGATTGCTGGTGGTGGTGGCGGACGGTGTGCGACGGGACGTTCTGGCGGACGAGATGGACCATGGCCGATTGCCCGCGCTGGCCCGCCTGAGCAACGCCGGCGGGATGTACGCCATCAGCAGCGCGTTTCCCTCAGTCACGGGTCCGGCGTACACACCCTTCGTGATGGGACGCCACCCGGCGCATGTCGGCATGCCCGGTCTGCGCTGGTTCGATCGCGCCCGTTCGCTGGGCTGGTCGTCCGCGCGCAGCTACTCGGGCATCGACATCTGGCACACGGATGGGGATCTCGATCGTGAGGCGCCTACGCTCTACGATCTGGCCCAGCCGTCGTTGGCCGGCATGATGATGATTGCGCGCGGTGCCACGCACGGACGCATCGGCCGTGGCATCGGATGGTCGGTGCGCGCGGCCTACGCGCACTTTCGCGGCGATCTGCGCGGATGGCGACGCGTTGAACAGGCCGCCATCAACGAATTCATGCGCTGCTTTGCGCGGGTGCCGCCGCGGCTGTCGATGCTCGGACTCCTGAGTCCGGACAAGCTTGCACACGCACATGGCAGCGACTCCGCCGTTGTGCGCGAGAGCCTGCACGATATCGATGCGGCCGTCACACGGGCGCAGCGGATTGCCGAGAGCGGTGGCTGGGCCGACCACTTGCACATTTGGGTGGTTGGAGATCACGGCCATGCTCCCGTTTCGCACCACGACGACCTGCACGGATGGTTGGACGGACTCGGCTATCGCGTGTTGGCGCATCCGCATACGCATGTGCGTCGCGCGGACATGGCGTTGATGGTTGGCGGCAATGCGATGGCCCATCTGTATCTCGACCTGGACGCGCGCAC
>JBEBIR010000006.1:0-24144 GCA_040080315.1 Gemmatimonas sp. | reverse complement strand
GACGAAGGTGATCTTGAGGTGAAATCGGCGTTCTTGCCCCTGGACGCCGACTTCTGGAATGACGATCGCACCCGCTATACGGCGTTTCTCGATCCCGGCCGGGTGAAGCGCGGCATCCTTCCCAACGAGCAGATGGGTCGGGCCATTCGGCAGGGACATCGCTACAGCGTGGTGGTGGATTCGAACTGGCGTGATGCGAACGGCATTCCGTTGACAGCGACCTATCGTCGGAGTTTTTACGTGGGCGAACCCGACGAGCGTGTGATTGATGTCGGCGCCTGGCGTGTGAGTAGTCCGTCGGGTGGTACGAAGAACGCGTTGCAGGTTGCGTTCCCCAAGCCGCTCGATCACGGACTGCTGGTGCGCGCGCTCGGGGTGGAGTCGACGGATGGCGCGCAGGTTTTCGGAACGGTCGACGTTGCGCGCAACGGACGCGAGTGGCGGTTTACGCCGCGTGAGAACTGGCGGAACGGCGCGGAGTATCGATTGCTGGTATTGTCCATTCTCGAGGACCCCGCCGGCAATCGTATCGACCGGCCGTTCGAGGTGGACATGTTCGATCGCGTCGATCGAACCGCGGCGCCTGAGCGGCGCACGATTCCGTTCAGGACTGGCGCACCGCAATAGCAAGGTGCGCCGCGGTAGCGCTCAATCAGCGAAATCGGAGCGAGACCGACTCGATTTCCACGCCGAACGGGGTCGGTCGCACGGCGGTTCCACTCTTGGGTCGCAACGACAATTGCAGGCGTTCCACCTGGTTCAAGCGCATGACGTCGCCGGCTCCGCCACGCCCCGCGGCTGGCATGACCCAGTAGTTCCAGATCCCGGGATAGCCCACGGGCAAGGTCACACTCGCCGCCGATTTGAATTCAGTCAGCGGGACGACGTACTCGCTCCACGCGCTATCGAGCGCGACGGGCGCGCTCCAGCTGGTGCCATCCTGTTCCACCAACGTCACAACCAGCGGCTGCTCACGCGCGATGCCGCGTGCGCGCAGCACGATCGAGACTCCCTTCGCGACAGCGTCGCCACGAGCCGCGATGCGGTCCTTGATAATCAATGACGCTGTGTAGTCTTCAATCGCCCCTTGCGGGATGCGCGGAAATTCGAAATGAAACGCCGGCAACCCCGACCCGGACGATGCCACCACCCGATAGATGCCGCGTCGCCCGCCATCGCCAATGCGGGTGAACGCCATGAGGGGTGCGTCGCGCTCTGGTGCAAACAATGCGATTGGCGTGGACGGACGCACCACGCGCGTGGTCCAGAATGTGCGACCGGAAAAATCCCAGTCAGCGGGTGATTGCCGTGTCGCGCCCGGAAACGTCTGCGCAGCTCCGTCGGAGACCACGGCAATCGCGAACTCGTACAACCCCTCGCGCAACGAGTCGGGAATGACGGCGCGATACTCGTAACCAGCGGTGCGCGTCATCGGCATCTGTTGGAAGCGCTCCCAGTCCAGCGCGCGGATCGAGAGGGTCACTGACGTCGGCCGTTCGGAGGCAATCACGCGCGCGCGCATTTCCAGCGGCTGATTCGTTGGATACTCCGCCCGCACGAGCGGTTCGACCACGATCGGCAGCGAGTCGGCCGGCGCCGGGCGGTACTCGGTCAACCCTACGTTCGACACCGACGTTGGCAACGACCGCACGTCGACCGGTCCGTTAGCGCTGAGCAGGTACACCCCCGGAAACACCGTGAACTGGCCGCGCTGAGCGATCTGTGTGGCTCCCGTGTTCGCGGCCGCGCTTCCCGACGCTCCAGCCACGCTTGTCACCGTGAACGCGTCGCCGAGATCAGGCAGCGTGATTCGCATGGGCCACCAGCGCGCGATGGCGCGCGTCACGATCTTGTCGGCGCTCATCATCTCGAACGGATCTCTCACCGGCACCGCATCGGCGTAGACCTCCAGCCGCCACACGCCATGGCGCAGCTTGTCCGCGAAGTAGATGCCCTCACCTTCGTAGGTCACCACGGGTGACGATCCCACCCCCGCCACGCGCCGCAATTGGGCCGGTTGCGGCGGTGCGCTGCGTGTCGAGCCGGCGTGGAGGAACGCGTCGGTGGCCACCAGTTCGCTCAGGTTCTCTTCGTAGCTTACACGAAAGTCGCCAAAGCGCGTGTTGGCCGGATACGTACCGTATGACGCGCCGCGCGGCAGTCGTCGCATGGCTTCCGCCGCGATCACGGCGCTCATCGCCTTGCGCGGCGTGTAGACGAGATTGAGGTAGTGGGTTTGCCAGCCGAGATTGCGCGACGCCGTGCCCAGCATGTCGTAGGCAAACATCGCGGCAAACTGCGTCCCCACCGAACGAAACGCCCGCGTCATGGCTGGATACATGTAGCCCGTGCGCAGATCGGGCGAGTCGAACTCGTAGACGATGCGCGGTCGACCCGCGAGCACCGGCGTCCGCATGCGATCAAAATCGTCCACCGTGCGCAGATAATTGCCCTGCAGTTCACGGCCCGAGTTGAGGCCTGTGGGATACCACCCGAACGATGCGCCCTGCACCTTCGACTGCCGCATCGCGTCGGCGATGGCAAAGTCCTGACTCACGTTATGAAAGACAATCTTGTCGCACCCTGTGCGACGCACGGCGTCCACAAGCGCGTTGATGTAGCGCACCGACCCCGCAACATCCGCCGCGTGATGCGTGGGCTCGTTGATCATCTCGATGAACAGGATTGCCGGCTCATCCTTGATCTTGACGCCGGTGTGCGGATTCACATGCTCCAACAGTTGCGTGATGTATCGTGTCTGCGCGGCAATCGCGGCCGCATTGGTGCCAAGTTCGTCCTTGCGGTAGAAGTTGGAAAATCCGGGTGGGGTGGTGTCGCTGAGTGCGTCCGGCCAGTTCGCGCTATAGGTCTGGATCGGACTCAACAACATGTAGATGCCGCGTTCGCGCGCCCGCGCAATCAGATAGTCGAACAGCTCCAGATGGTCGTTCGCGATCAGGTTGCCTGCGTGATCGGCATTCTCCCAATCACCCCACAGCGTGAGTCGCATGCCGTCCCATCCCATGCGCGCGAAGTGCGCCATGTCGTCGTCGATCATGCGCTTGCGATCGAGCGACAGATAGCCGGCAGCGCGGTAGTCCGACGCAGATGGCAGGATGTAGTTGGCGCCGAACAACGCGATTTCCTTGCCGTCGTCCTTCCAGCGAATGACGCCCTGTCGATCCAGATAGACCGCGCGATTGGCCTGCATCACTCCTGCGGCCAGCGGCGTCGCCAGACGCTGAGCCGATGCGCTCGTGGTCGCGACTACCAGCAGCCAGGCCAACCGCACTACGCGACTCGCGCGACCAAGACGCATTGGCATCACGCGTTCAGAAGACGCAGCTGCTGCGCGCGGGAATGGTGATAACCGTTCGTGCGCCACGCTTGACCGGTGTTCCGCACACGCCCAACGCATCGCTGGCGGACACGGCACCCGCCACGTCTACGGTGACGGCGGTGGTGTCGTTGTTCAACGCGACCACACTGGCGCCGCGACGATACACGAAAGCCCGATCGTCGATGAACAGATGCTCGGTTCTGGCTCCGCGCAGATCGGCCCGTTGGGCACGAAGCGCGAGCAGGCGCTGCACGTGAGCAAACACCGCCTGCTGTTCACCCGTGCGTCCGCCGGATTCAAATGCATTCCGCGCGTCGGCAGGCCATCCCCCGGGAAAGTCTCGGCGATTGTCTGGGTCGTTCCCACCCGCCAAGGCGATCTCATCACCGTAGTAGATGAGTGGCGTGCCACGCACGGTCAGCAGCAGGGTAAAGGCCAGTTTGAGGCCCGCCGTCGTAGCGCCCTTCTCGTGCATGAATCGCTGCACATCGTGCAAGCCCAGCAGCGTCACCAACGACGTGGGATCACGATACAGCTGATCGTGGGCCAGCACCTGCCCAATGGCACGAATCGACTGCCCTTCACCAAAGACTCGTCGTATCGTGAAATGGAGCGGAAAGTCGAACATCTTGTCGACACCCGTGCGAATGCCATCGAACGGCGTGCGGCTGCCCTCGAAGAATGAAATCATGGCCGGATCACCATCCAGCACTTCGCCCACCACTTTGAGTGTTGGATACTGCTTCTTGATGGCCGCCATCCAGTCACGCCAAAATGCGCGCGGCACATAGGGCCACGTGTCCTGGCGGATGCCGTCCATGCCGCTGACACCCACCCACCACAAGGTGTTCTGGATGATGTAGCGCGCGACTTCCGGGTCGTCCTGATTGAGATCCGGCAGGATGTTCACGAACCAGCCGTCCAGCGTGTTGCGACGCATCTCGGCGGTAGCACTCGGATCAGCCAGGGTCCACGTTTGCCAATCGTTATTCGGGTGTGATGCCTCCGTGCCGTGAAACCAGGAAGGCGTGGGCGCGTCCTTCACCCACGGGTGATACGGCCCCGTGTGATTGGCCACCATATCGAGAATGATCTTGATGCCATGCGCGTGCGCATCGTCCACCAGCGTCTTGAATTCGGCCAACGTGCCAAAGTGCTCCTCGACGCCATAAAAGTCCGTTGCACCGTAGCCATGGTAGTCGGTGATCGCTTGCCCGTCGTAGACTTCCCGTCGATTGAGCTCGTTGTTGTTGTCGTAAATGGGATTGAACCAGATGGCCGTGATCCCCAGTGACTTGAGATACGGCAGCTTCTGCTTCACGCCGGCGAGGTCACCACCGTGGTAGTAGCGACCTTTGGCGCGGTCGATCAGGTTGGCCTGACCGGCCGGTCGGTCGTTGCTCGTATCGCCATTGGCGAAACGATCCGGCATGATCAGGTACATCACATCGTGTGGCCCGAAGCCTTGAAAGCGCCCGGTGCCCGCGAGAGGTGCTGTCACGCGAAATGGCACGGGCGCCGCGCCGTTGCCGGTGCGTAGTGTGAGCGGATACGCGCCAGCCGTCGAGCCGCGCGGGATGGTCACGTCCACAAAGGCATAGGTGCCAGCGGCGTTCGTGGTCGCGCGACTGCACGAAAGCCGCGGACACTCGAACCGTGCGCCCCCGAGATTCGTGCCGCGCACGAGCAGTCGCACCGGATTGATGCTGTGATTCCCCCACCAGTTTGGCGGCTCGACTTTGGAGACGGTCGGCGACTGCGCTGACAACACGCCGGCACACGCCGCGTGAAAGAGAATGGCGGTTGCGCGTCGCGTGATTGTCATGCGGCCGCGCCAACTGGAGTCAGGGTCGCACCGGCCGGCACGACTTCCTTCACCCGCAACACCAGCAATGCGGCAATCGCCATGAAGGCGCCGCCAGCGACCACCGCGGCCATGCGATTGTTGTCCAGGACATGATTCATCACCCAACCAAAGCCCAGTGCCGCGATGATTTCCGGAATGACGATGAAGAAATTGAATATTCCCATGTACACGCCGGTCTTTCCGGCCGGCAGCGCGTTCGCGAGCATCGAATAGGGCATCGACAACGTGCTCGCCCAGGCGATCCCCACGCCCGTCATGGAAAGCAACAGGAGACCGGGCGTGTGAATCACCGACACCGATGCGAGACCGGCCGCTCCGGCCAGCAGACACAGCGCGTGCGTGCCCTTGGCGCCGCGCACCTTGGCGAGCGGAGGAAGCAAGAACGAGAATGCGAAACACACCGCCGAGTACGCGCCAAAGCACAGTCCGGCCCACTCCACACCCTGCTGATACAGTGGCGAGCTGGCGTCAGGTGCGCCGAATACGTTTCGCGCCACCGCCACCGGGAAGTACAGCCACATGCAGAACAGGCCAAGCCACGTGCAGACTTGCACGAGCGCCAGTTGGCGCATGGTCTCCGGCATCGCGCGTGTAGCCGCGAGGATCTCACGGAAGCCGTGCGCGATGCCGGCCGAGGCGCGCTTCTCGCGTTCGAACGTGGCGATGTCAGCAGGCGGTTTCTCCCTGGTGGTCAGGATGGTGTACATGACCGCCGAAAAGAATGCGGCTGCACCGATGTAGAACGAGAAACGCACGGCCGTGGGAATAGTCCCCGGTGCGCTCGCGGCCACACCGAACCAGTTGGTGAGTATCCATGGCGCGGCCGACGCGAGCACCGCACCCAGGCCGATGAACAGGCTCTGCATGGCGAATCCACGCGGTCGGTCGCCCGGCGGAAGCAAGTCCGCGACAAACGCGCGGAAGGGTTCCATGGAGATGTTGATTGATGCGTCGAGGATCCACAGCAACCCGGCGGCCATCCACAGTGTGCTGGAGTTGGGCATCGCGATCAGCGCCAGTGAACTCAAGATCGCGCCCACCAAAAAGAATGGTCGCCGACGCCCGAAGCGCGGCGACCAGGTGCGATCGCTCAAGTGTCCGATGATCGGCTGCACGATCAGTCCCGTCAGCGGCGCCGCCAGCCAGAGCATCGGAATCTGGTCGGCCGTGGCGCCGAGGTATTCGTAGATGGCGCTCATGTTCGCCATCTGCAATCCCCAGCCGAACTGAATGCCGAGGAATCCGAAGCTCATGTTCCAAATGGCGCCGAAGTTGGTCGCGCTGGAACGTGCCACAGGAGTCGTGTCGCGTGGTCCGGTCATCGGTCGTACAACCTCGTCAAATCGCGTAGTCGGGTCGCGATGTCGGGAGTGAGTTGATCCCAGGTAAACCGAAACTGCCAATTGCCCGCTTGACGTCCAGGCAGATTCATGCGTGCCTCGTTGCCAAGTCCGAGGATATCCTGCATGGGAATGAGCACCGTATCCGCGACGGACGCGAGAGCGGCGCGCATCAACGTCCAGTGGATCTCCTGACCCTCGGTGTCGAGATAGCGCCGCGCAAACGAGCGCTCCTGTTCGATCTCTTCGGCTGTGCGGGTCGAGTCCGCGCCCGCATCCGAGTTCCACCAACCCACGGTCGTATCGTTGTCGTGCGTGCCGGTATACACCACCCGCTCGCGCGGATAGCGGTGTGGCTGGAAGTCGTTGGCCTGCCCGTCACCGCCGAACGCGAACTGCAGGATGCTCATGCCGGGATAGCCGAGTGTTTCGCGCAGCGCCGCGACCTCGGGTGTGATGAGTCCAAGATCTTCGGCGATGATCGGCATCGGGCCGAGTTCTGCGGACAGCGCGTCGAATAACTCAACGCCGGGCCCTCTGACCCATCGTCCGTCGATGGCCGTGGTCGCGTCGCCGGCGACTTCCCAGTACGCCTCGAATCCACGGAAGTGATCCAGGCGGATCAGATCGAACATGCCCAACGCGGCGCGCATGCGATCGATCCACCAGCGATAGCCTTCGGCGCGCAACGCATCCCAGTCGTAGAGCGGATTGCCCCACAGCTGACCGGTCTCGCTGAAATAGTCGGGCGGCACCCCGGCCTGCACGACCAGCTTGCCTTTGTCATTCAGCTGAAAGAGTTCACGATTGGCCCAGACATCGGCCGAATCGTGGGCGACGTAAATGGGGAGATCCCCCATGAGCCGAATGCCGCGCGCCGTGCAGGCGCGTTTGAGCGCGTGGAACTGCGCAAAGAACGCATACTGTTCCATGCGTACGTGTTCGATCTCCGGTTGGTGCGCATCGCGAAACGATTGCAACGCGCCCGGCTCTCTGGCGGCGAGTTCGGGTGTCCAACATGTCCACGAAACGCCGCCGTGCACCTGCTTGATGGCCATGAACAGCGCGTAGTCGTCGAGCCACGCGCGTTGTTGATGGACGAACTGGTGATAGCGCTCATCCGGCACGAATCGCGACAGCGCTTTCGTCAGCATCCGGCGCTTGTGTGGAATGACCTGCGCGAAGTCGACGGTCTCAAGTGGCAGCTGACTGCTCGTACCCGGGACGTGAATGAGCAACGGGTTGCCGGCGAAGGCCGAAAAGCACTGGTAGGGGGAATCCCCATAGCCAGTGGGCCCCAGCGGCAGCATCTGCCAAATGGAGAGTCCCGCTTCAGCGAGAAAGTCGAGAAATCGAAAGGCGTCCGGCCCCAGTTCGCCAATCCCGTTGGGACCGGGAAGCGCGGTTGGATGCAGAAGTACGCCTGCGGCGCGAGAAAACTTCATGCGATGCGATTGGGCGAGGCCGACAAAGGCGGGAACAGTGGAGTCGGCGCGAGCAGTTGGACTATGTCCGCAAGCTCGCGAAGAATGTGGGGATTCGCTAGCGCCAGTTGCGGAAATATTTACGCAAACGATTACGGAAAGCCCGCAATCGTTTACGGTCCCAGAGTCCCGATCGCCGAGCTTGACAAGAGAGAAGATACTCCGTTTCGTGGCATTCGTACTCCTGCCAAAAAGCAAGCGCCAATCCCGCCAAGCGCTTGGTTACGCGTCCGCTGTTCCAGCAACTTTGCACCGTTTGCCGGTCCGAAATTGCGCCAGACGTCACATCCCCAGCTCCGCTTTTTCACAAGGGTTGTCTTTGCGCACCCGCTCCTCCGCGGTTCGCTCGGCCTCCCGACCATATCCGTACTTCGGAGGTTCGCTCCATGTTCGTAGGCGCCCGTAGGCTATTCGCCGCGGTGACGTTCGGTCTGCTCAGCGCTCAGGCGGTCCACGCGCAAGGCACCACCGGTCGTATCACCGGACGCGTTCTGGAAACGGCATCGCAGGGTCCGCTGGCGAACGTCTCCGTCACGCTCGTGGGGAACTCGCTGGGAACGTATACCCGGCCCGATGGTGGCTATCTGCTGACCGCGGTTCCTGCGGGGGCCTACCGACTGCGTGTTGCACGCATCGGCTACACGGCAAAGGAAGTCCCGGTGACCGTGGTCGCCGGTGAAGCATCGACGGTCGACGTGACGCTTGACGCGCTGGCGGCGCAGTTGGCTGGTGTCGTGACCGTTGGATACGGCACGCGCGAAGCTCGCGACCGAACGGGCGTGGTGGAGACCATCACTGAGCGGACCTTCAACACGGGCCGAGTCATCAGTCCGGAGCAGTTGATTCAGGCGAAGGTGGCTGGTGTTCAGGTGGTGGACAACAACGAACCCGGCGGCGGCCTCTCGATTCGCATTCGCGGCGGCACCTCGGTCAATGCGAGCAACGAGCCGCTGTTTGTCGTGGACGGTGTGCCGTTGCAGATCGGTGGTGGCGTGTCGGCAGGCCGCAATCCGCTCAACTTCCTGAACCCGGCCGACATCGAGAGCATCTCGGTGCTCAAGGACGCCTCGGCGACCGCCATCTATGGGTCGCGCGGCGCGAACGGCGTGGTCATCGTCACCACCAAGCGTGGCACGCTCGGCACGCAAGTGACATACGGCACATCGTACTCGAACTCGGTGGTCGCGAAGTCGCTGCAGATGATGGATGCCGCCGCGTACAAGGCCGCAGTCCAGAAGTATGCGCCAACGCAAGCGTCCAAACTGGGCGCCGCCAGCACTGACTGGCTCGATGCGATCCAGCGTTCCGCGGCTGGCCAGGAGCACAATCTGGCCGTGTCGGGCGGTAAGGACGCCATGCGCTATCGGTTGTCGCTCAACTATCTCGGTCAGGACGGCGTCCTGCAGGGCACGACGGCACGTCGCATCGGCTCGTCGTTCAACTACAGTGATCGCCTTTTCAACGATCAATTCGAGGTCAAGACCAGCCTCAAGGCCAGTCGCAACGACGACTGGTTCACCCCCGGCGGAGTTCTCGGATCCGCTACCTCCATGGCACCAACGCAGCCACTTCGCAACACCGACGGCACGTTCTTTCAGTGGTCCGATCCGCTCGGCGCGAACAACCCGCTTTCCGATCTGGCGCTGGTTCAGGACCGCGGCTCAACGTTCCGCACGATCGGCAATTTCGAAGGCAAGTACACCATTCCGCGCGTCACCGGGTTGTCGCTGACCGCACGCGTCGGATACGACTTCGCACAGTCGTCGCGCACGACATTTTCGCCGGCGACCGCACAGCAAGACGTCGAGTCGACGCGTGGCGGTCGGTTCGACCGAAACAATCCGCGCCAAGTGAATACCGTGTTCGAAACCTTCGCGAACTACGCGCGCAAACTCGAAGGATACAACAGCGACCTCGACGTGACCGCCGGCTACACGTACGAGAATTCGCAGGGTGACTACCCCTCGTTCTTCGCGCAGAAGCTGAGTACCAGCCTGTTGGGGCTGAATGGCGTCCCGGGAGCAGAAACGCAGGGCAATTTCCTGGACGTGCAGGAGAGCCGGCTCATCTCGGGCTTTGCGCGTATGAACTACACACTCAACGACAAGTACCTGCTCACCGCATCGATTCGCCGAGATGGTTCGTCGCGTTTCGGACCGGGCCAGCAGTGGGGTGTGTTCCCGTCACTCGCCGGTGCGTGGCGTATCATCGACGAGTCGTTCCTCAAGGACAAGACACCACTCTCCGATCTCAAGTTGCGCTACAGCTGGGGTGTGAACGGTAACCAGGCGTTTGGGAACTATCTGTTTGTGTCGAGCTATTCCACCAGCAACCAGCAGGCGCTGGTGCAGTTCGGCAATCAGTACATCAACATGATCCGACCCAGCGCGGTCGATCCCAGCATCAAATGGGAGCAGACCACGTCAAACAACGTGGGCGTCGACTTCGGTCTCTTCAGCGATCGCGTGACCGGTACGGTGGACTACTACACGAAGGACACCAAGGACCTGATCTTCCGGGTCGCGGTGCCCGCCGGAACCAACCTGTCGAACTTCGTCACCACAAACATCGGCAGCCTGCAGAACAAGGGCGTCGAAGTGGGTGTCAACGCGCGCCTGTTCGAAGCTCGTTCTGAAGGCGCCTTCGCATGGGACGCCAACCTCAACTTTGCGACGAATACGAACAAGGTCGTGAAGATCACGGGCGCCGGATCGGATGCGATCTATGTCGGCGGCATCGCGGGTGGCGTCGGCAACAACGTGCAGGTGCTCAAGCCGGGCTACGCGGTGAACACCTTCCTGGTGTACAAGCACCAGATTGGCGCCGATGGCAAGCCGGTGACCGGGGACAAGGCCGACAAAGACATGTATGTCGACCAGAACGGCGATGGCAACATCAACTTTGACGACCGGGTGCCGTTCAAGAGCCCGCAACCCAAGATGATCATCGGGCACACGTCGAACATGTCATGGAACAAGGTCGACCTGTCGCTGACGGCGCGCGCCTACCTCGGCAACTACGTGTACAACAACGTCTCGTCAAACCTCGGCAACTTTCAGGTGCTGAACGGCAACGCGCCGGCCAATGTGTACGCCGGCGCCTCCGAGTTCGGGTTCACGAAGCCACAGTACTGGTCTGAGCTGTACGTGGAGAAAGCGTCGTTCCTGCGCATCGACAACATCACGCTCGGCTACACACTCAACAAGTTGCGCTCGCTCAACACGGTGCGGGTATTCGGTACGGTGCAGAACGCGTTTACCAGCACCAAGTACACGGGCATCGACCCGATGGCGGGCGTAAACGGTATCGACAACAACATCTATCCGCTGTCCCGTATCTTTACGGCCGGCCTCAACATCGGCTTCTAATCACAGGTCATCACTCATGAATCCCAACGCTCGCAAATTCCTGCTTGGCGGCCTGCTGCTCGTGGGGGTCGGTGCGTGCACCGACGTGACGCTGGAGCCGAAGAGCGCCATCAGCAGCACCAACGTCTTCAACGAACCCGCAGCCTACAAACAGTTCCTGGCCAAGCTGTACGGCGGCCTCGTGCTCACCGGCCAGTCAGGCCCCTTCGGCAACAGCGACCTGACCACCAACGACGAAGGGTTCTCGCAGTACATGCGCCTCTACTGGCAGATGCAGGAGCTGCCAACGGAGGAAGCCGCCATCGCCTGGGGAGACGGCGCTCTGCAGGAGCTCAACACGCAGACCTGGGGCGCGACCAATCCGTTCCTCACGTCCATGTACTATCGCGTGTTCTTCCAGGCCTCGATGGTCAACGAGTTCCTTCGCGAGACCTCTGATGCCAAGCTCGCTTCCCGCGGCGTGAGCGGGACGCTCGCGACGGAGATCAAGCAGTATCGTGCGGAGGCGCGGTTCCTGCGCGCGCTCAGCTACTGGCACGGCATCGATCTGTTCGGCGACATTCCGCTGGTCAAGGAGACCGACCCGATCGGCAAGGTGGCTCCACAGCAGGCCAAGCGTGCGGACATCTTCGCCTATGTCACCAGCGAACTGCTGGCCATTCGCAACGAATTGCCGCCTGCTGGCGGCGCCCAGTACGGCCGCGCCGATCAGGGCGCGGTGGCGATGCTGCTGGCCAAGCTCTACCTGAATGCTCAGGTGTATACGGGAACCGCGCGCTACAGCGAGGCTCGTGCCGAGGCGGAAAGAGTGATCGCCGGATCGTATGTCCTCGACCCGAACTTCCGACGCATCTTCTCGGCGGACAATCACACGTCACCTGAGCTCGTGTTCGCGCTGCCGCAGGATGGCAAGAAGTCGCAGAACTACGGCGCGATGACCACGTTCGTGCACGCATCCGTAGGCGGTGACATGAGCGCGGCGGAGTATGGCATCAACGGCGGCTGGTGGGGGCTGCGGCTCAAGCCACAGGTGCTGTCGTGGTTCCCGGGCAACGGCGGACCGACGACGCCCGATAAGCGCTCGGAGCATTTCTTCTTCCAGAACCAGTCGGTCGCGATGAACGAGCTGACGAATTTTCAGCAGGGCATCGCCGCGCCGAAGTTCAGCAACAAGACGTCGACTGGCGCGGCAGGATCGGACGGGGAGTTCGTGGACACCGATTACCCGATGTTCCGGCTCGGCGATGCCTATCTGATTTATGCCGAGGCTGTCGTGCGCGGTGGTGGAGGTACGCGCGTTCTGGCGCTCGACTACATCAACCGGCTCCGTCGTCGTGCCTACGGCAACAACAGTGGCGACATTACCGACGCCCAGATGACGGTTGACTTCATGCTCGACGAGCGTGGCCGTGAGCTGCTCTGGGAAGGCACGCGTCGTCAGGATCTCATTCGCTACGGCCGGTTCACCACGGTCGGCGTGTGGGCGTGGAAGGGCAATGTGGTTGCAGGCCGCGTGACGGATGCCAAGTACAATCTGTTCCCGCTGCCGGCATCGGAGTTGCTGGCCAATCCGAACCTCAAACAGAACACAGGCTACTGATGATCATGCGACGACCGGCTGGGGTTGTCCGCCCCAGTCGGCCGATCGCCAGCCTCCGCAAGCGGGGTGCACGCGCGATCGCCGTCACGGCGATCGCGCTTTGCGCATCCGGTTGCGGCAGTGACTCGATCGACCTCACGCAACCGCCAATCGTACCGGTGGGGCGTCCGGTTCTGGCACCGGCATATCGCGCCAGTGGACACGCCGCCGCCGGCGATGTGTTTGTGCACCTGTTTGAGTGGAGGTGGAGCGACATCGCGTCGGAATGCACAAGTGTCCTGGGTCCGTCCGGTGTAAAGGGTGTTCAGGTGTCGCCGCCGCAGGAGCATGTGGTGCTGGCCAGTGCGCCGTGGTGGCAGCGTTATCAGCCGGTCAGTTACTCCATCGATCGCAGTCGATCGGGCACGCGCGCCGAGTTCGTTTCCATGGTTGCACAGTGCCGTGTGGCGGGCGTCGAGATCTATGTCGACGCGGTCATCAACCACATGACGGCCGGAAGCGGAACGGGAAGCAACGGCACGGCGTACACCAAGTATTCGTATCCCGGTGTGTACAGTGGTGCCGATTTTCGCGCGCCGTGCAGTATCAGCAATTATCAAAGCGCCGAGAATGTGCAGGACTGTGAGCTGCTGGGACTTGCCGACTTGCGCACCAACGTGACGACGGTACAGCAGAAGATCGCCGAGTATCTGATTGATCTTGCGCGTATCGGCGTCGCCGGATTTCGCATTGATGCGGCCAAGCATATGCAACCGGTCGAGCTCGATGCCATCGTCGGGATCGTCAATCGGACGTTGACGGCCGAAGGCAAGCCGGCGCCGTGGTTTTTTGGCGAGGTGATCGACTACGGGGGCGAGGCGGTGCGGGTCGCTGACTACTATGGCGTGGGCTATTCGTCAGGCGGCGCGTCGGACATCACGGAATTCAAGTATCGCGGCATCAGCGACAAGTTCCTGCGCACGGGATCTCAGAAACTGGCGGACTTGTCGCAGTTTTCAGCGGCTTCGTGGGGGCTGATGCCCTCCGACAAGGCCGTGGTGTTTGTTGAGAATCATGACACGCAACGCAGCGACGGCATTGGCTATCGCGATGGCGACGTGTATCGGTTGGCCAACGTGTGGATGTTGGCGCAACCGTATGGATATCCGTCGGTCATGTCGAGCTATGCGTTTGATCGGAGCAGTCAGGTGGGCCGCGATGCGGGTCCACCATCGAGCGGGGCTGGTGTCACCAACGCCGTGACGTGCGCGAGCCGTCTGGAGACGGCGGTGATCGGTCAATGGGTGTGCGAGCATCGCGATCCGGTCATTGTGCGCATGATTGCTTTTCGGCGATCGGTGGCGGGGAGCGATATCAATCGGCTGTGGGACAATGGCGGCAACGCGGTGGCGTTTTCGCGTGGCGACAAGGGATTCGTGGCGATCAATCGGGAGTCGGGTTCGGTGACGGCGACCATCGCAACGGGGTTGGCGGCGGGGATCTACTGCGACATGCTCACGGGTGGGAAGGCAGGAGCGGTGTGCGCGGGAACACGCATCACGGTGAATGCGACGGGTGCGGCGGTGGTGACACTGGCGGCGAATTCTGCGGTGGTGCTGCTGGGTGGCGTTCGGGAGTGAGCGTGGCGGAGCAGCACGTGTCATGGAGACTGCACGGCGTAGTTCCCTATTTCTTGGTCTGTCGGCGGCGCGACGTTGATGCCGTTCGCGGTGTGCTTCCAGGAGGCGCAAGCGGCGCCACGACCGGCTTCATCCCATGATACAAGTCGTCAAGCGTCAACGTGATCACCGCGTGTCCGTCCTGCTCCGCGCGCGTCCTGAAGTTTGGCGCCAACTTCCCGCCGGTGACGTACAGCAGCGGTGCAGCGTGACGAAGCGCGTCAACGGCCCAGCGTTGGCCCGCGTCGGCGAGCACCGCGAGTTCGCGGAGGTGCTTCGCGTGCACGTCGAGCCCGAGATCACCCCACTTGATGGCTCCAGTCATGATGCGACCGTCAGTGAGCGAGGCAACGACATCCATCTCGTACGATCGAGGCTCGCCGTTTCCGCGCTGAGGCGTGATGGTGCCCTCCCACCGTCCCCATGTGTCGATCATTGGCAAGCCGAGGCGTTGGCGGTGCCGTTGATACCCCGCGCGCGCGATGCGCTCGAATACGCTGCCCATATACGTGTCGAGACGCGCCGGCGCGATCTCGCGCGCCCACACTTCGCCGGGATCGTAGGCCGCCAGCTCGGAGCGGAATAGCGCGACCAGCGCGGCGTGAAACTGCAGCGCCGGGTCGGCCAAGCGGTATCGGAATGGATGCGTATTGCGGGCCGCAAAGTTTCGTTCGGCGCGGACGTATCCCAGTTCGTGCAGCATGTTGAGCATGCGCTTGAACGCCGCGTCGTTCTTTACGTCGACATGGTCGGCGATCTCCTGCGCCAGGGTTTTGCCGGCACCGATGGCGCGCAGAATTGACTTGTACTCCTCGGTTTTGCGGAGGCCGCGCTCCTGGTCGATCAATGTTTCGATCTGGGTCCGAACCTGTCCACTCGGCGCGAGCACTTCCGCCGCGATGTTCTCACTCAGCGTGCGCTCAGGACGCAGCGCGCGCAGGTAGCGCGGCGTGCCCCCGACGATTCCATAGGCCACGGCCCGCTCCCGATGGGTGGCTACAGGCACGAGCGCAGCTGCATCGAAGTAGTCGAACGGCTCCAAGCGAATGGTTCGCGTGAAGCGTCCGTAGAGTGGCGCGTCACCGGCGTTCAGATGCTCCATCGTTCGCACGGCCGAGCCGCAGAGCACGAGGACAAAGGGTCGCTCGTCGTGATGGACGTCGTGGACGGCGTTGAGGTGAGACGGTACCCCGTCGCGAGTCCCCATGAGGTATTGGAACTCATCCAGGATGACGACGAGCGGCTCTGGCGAGCGGAGTTCATACAGCAGGCGAAAGACCGTTCGCCACGTCGGATAGTCCGACGGGTCGAGCTTGAGTTGGAAGTGCCGAGCGACGGCCTGCACGAGTTCTCGACGATTGAGCGTGCCCGTGCCCTCAGCCGCGACGAAGTAGAAGGTCTGCGCGTCGGGCCACGTATGCGTGAGCAGATAGGTCTTGCCGACCCGGCGCCGGCCGTACACGAGGGCGAGACTTGGCCCCGGACGGTCAAGTAGCTCTCGGAGCTGCGCCCGCTCAAGATCGCGATCGACGAAGAGGGGTAATTGCGGGCGGCGGCGTGCAGACATCTGCGCTCTCCGGGCGGTCGAGTCAACCAGCTGCCTACAGTACTTAGCAAATATAGTAGATAAGTACTATAGTTTGCAAGCTATGGCACACCCGGCCAACATCTCGCCCGCCCGCAGCCGCACCACGTAATCCCGTCCCTCGCGCCGCACGCCGCGCCGGCTCCACCGCACGGATTTCCCGTCAAACGGATCGCGTAACCTCAGCACGCCGCCTACCGAGCTCACCACCCGCACCCGTGTCGTGCGACCCGCCACGCGCTGGGCGCTGACACGAAACCCGCCCTCAGCGCGCACTCCGCGAAACGACACATCACGCCACCGCGCACTCACCGCGGGAAACACCCGCACCACGCCGCCCCAACTCTGCAGCAGCATCTCGTGCGCCGCGTGCAAGGCCAGAAAGTTTCCTTCCAATGTGAATGGCCGGTACGTGAACTTGGACAAACCGGTGCCGCTCTGGTCGCCGTTCGCGTGAAAGCCGTTGCGCAAGATGAACCCGCGACGATACGCCTCGAGGTGATGCAGCGCCTCGTCACTCCGCCCGGCGCGCGCCAGCATCGCACTGTACCACACGAAGCTGTAGCCTACCCATTGGTCACTGCCGAACTGCGCCAGTTGATCGAGTGACCGCTGCACGACCACACTGTCGCGCGCGTTCTCCATGCTGAGGAGCGCCAGTGGATGAATCGCCAAAGCGTGCGAGAAGTGCCGATGTGACGCGTCGTAGGGCAGTCCGGCCGCGAACGGCAATGCCCCGGTTGCGGCGTCGACCACCAACGGTTCGAGCTGCGCACCCGTTGCGCGCCACTGCGCCGCAGCAGCCACGTCTCCCAACGCTGTCGCCATTTCGTCCAGCGCCCCGTACGCCCAATGCAACAGCGCGAGATCGTAGTTGGACATGCTTGGTAGCCAGGCGCGCAGGCTGTTGTCGAAGATCTCGGGACTGGTCGACAGCGGGAGACGCAACCGTCCGTCGGTTCCACGTTGCAGCAACGCGGTGGTCGCGCGCCCCAATTCGGCAACGAACGGATACGCGCGTTCACGCAGGAATCGGCGATCGCTGGTGTATCGCCAATGCAAGTGAAACGACTGCGCCACCCAGAGGCCCATGGTGGGCGACAGCGAATACTGCGCCCACCCGCCCAGCGGCTGTCCGTCCAGCGCCATCACGCCGGGAATCGCCGCCCCTTCCACCGCATAGAATTCCCGCGCGAAGCGCCGGTAGGCCGGCAGCAAGCGCCAGTTGTACTCAAGCCAGCCGCGCATGGCCTCGTCGGCACCCGCTGCATGCGCCGCGAGATAAGTCGTTTGCGTGTTGAGATCGTTGTGCAGGTCGCCTTTCCACGGAGGCAACGATGACGCGTCGGCCGTCCACACGCCTTGCAGCGGCAGCGGCGGCGCGCCGTTCCGTGCCCCGGCGCCGTAGAGGTACTGCACGAAATCGAGATGTGCTTGCAGGGCGGTGTCGGGAACGCTCAGCGATGCTGACGTCGTCCAGTAGCGCTGCCACCACGCGCGGTGCGATTGAAACGACGCGTCGTATCCGCCGCGCAGAACACGCGCGAGCCGCCTGCGGGCAACGACCACCGGATCGACGCCGTCGCGTGTGGTGGCGATCGTGACAGCCACCAGTGTCGATCCGGCCTCGCGTCGCGAACCAATGGCGACGACATACGTGAGACCAAGCGCCGCCGGCTGCACCATCCATCGCTCCACTCGGCCCCGCGAGGAATCCGCGCCGAATGTCGCGATGCCGTAGCCCAGCTTGTCCAGCGACATCGGGCGAACGATGGCAACGCTATCAAGATCGGGTACACGGAACAGCGAAACGGTGTCGATGGCACTGAAGAACCCACGCATCACACCGGCATCGAGTTGCACCGATGCTTCGGCGCGCGCCAAGCTCAGCGCAAACGACCTCGCGATACGAGACGGGGCCAACGAGAACACGATTCGCCCACCGGGGATCTTGGTGGGATGGGCAATGTTGTCGTAGGGATCGTCGAAACGCACGCGTAACGAGTCGCCCTTGCGCTCACGCACCAGGCGGATGATGTCGCCGTAGCGATAGTCGGCGCTGCCGAACGGTGCAGCAGGACGCAGATCCCACAGGTCGCCCCGGTCAAGCGACAGGTTGATGCGATTCGCGCGTCCCCAGAGCAGTCCGCCCAACAGTCCATTCCCCAACGGGATGGCTTCGTCCCACGTAGCAATTGGGGCCGTCAGGTGTATGTCGGAGGTGGTCAACGGCTGGCCGCCGGCCTCCGATCCGCGCACCGCGCACAGCAGGGCGAGCGCAAGGCTCACTCCAACCACGCGACGGCTCGCAGGGCGTGACGGAAGAACGGGGCAGGAGGTTGGCATACGGCTCATCGAGTCATAGGCATGGCGATCACGAGTGACCGAATGCACAAATTAGTGCCGAATTCCACCTGTTGGCCCCATGCGAATTCACCCTCCGTATCCTATCCTACGACGTGCTCTCTACCGAACCGCCCGTAATGCCACGCTGATGGCTGTCCATAAGGTCACGAAGGGGCTCGACCTCCCGATCTCAGGGAGTCCGGAGCAGATCATTTTCAAGGCGCCCCCGGTTTCACGGGTGGCCGTGTTACTCCGCGACTTCAACGATCTCAAGACGCGGTTGCTGGTCGAGCCGGGTGCGCCCGTTCGCGTCGGCCAACCGCTCATGACGCATCGGGAACATCCGACCATCCGCCTTGTCTCGCCGGGTGGCGGCCGCGTGGAGGCAGTCCATCGCGGTGACAAGCGCGCGCTCCATTCGGTCGTGATCGCGCTGGATGACCATGAGGGGCCGGCCATCGCGTTTACATCGTTCACGCCCGAGGCCGGACGTAGTCGCGACGCCGCGCGCGCTCTCCTGCTCGAGTCGGGTCTCTGGACAGCGATTCGCACGCGTCCGTTTTCGCATATGCCAGATCCGGATGCGACGCCCAGCTCGATCTTTGTCACGGCGCTGGACACGCACCCACTGGCACCCGACATCGACATCGCGTTGAAGGGTCGCGAAGACGATGTCGCCCGCGGCCTGTTGGTACTCAAACAGCTCACTGACGGCCCCGTCTACGTCTGTCGTCGTCCGGGTTCGTCACTGGGCGGCGCGACGAGTGCGGCAAGCGGCATTCGCGTGGAGGAGTTCACGGGAAAGCATCCGGCCGGAACGGCGGGGTACCACATCCACGTGCTCGATCCGGTCAATCGCGGGAAGCAAGTGTGGCACGTGGGCGCGCAGGACGTCGCGCGGATTGGACATCTGTTCGCGACCGGCCAACTGGACACGTCACTGGTGATCGCGCTGGGTGGTCCACAGGTGACGACGCCACGACTGCTGCGCACGCGACTAGGTGCATCGACACTCGAACTCACGTCCGGTCAGGTGCGCGAAGGGGATTCACGCATCGTCAGCGGTTCGGTCCTCTCCGGCGAACGCGCAGACGACGCCGTGCACGGATTCATTGGTCGCTTCCATCAGCAGGTGTGTGTGCTGGAGGAAGGCGGCGCGCGTGAATTTCTGGGGTGGATGGCGCCGGGCGCGCACGCGTTTTCGTTGTTTCCGGCGTTTCTCTCATCGCTGATGCCGCGCCGGCAGTTCGCGCTCGACACCAGTATGCACGGGTCGCGGCGCGCCATGGTGCCGATTGGCGCCTACGAGCGCGTGATGCCGATGGATCTGATGCCCACGCACTTGCTGCGCGCGCTCACGGTGGGCGATCTGGAGTGGGCGGAGGAGTTGGGCGTGTTGGAGCTCGACGAGGAGGACGTGGCGCTGTGCGCGTTCGTCTGCCCCGGCAAATACGAACACGGTGCCGCCTTGCGTCGCGCGCTCACCGCACTCGCCGCGGAACACTAGCCATGCAAGGACTCCGCAGAGTGATGGATCGAATGGGTGTGCCGTTCCGCAAGGGCGGTCCGCTCGAACGATTTCACACGGTGTACGAGGCGGCCGACACGTTTCTCTTCACGACGCCGTACACCACGACCGGTGGACCGCACGTGCGCGATGCGCTCGATCAGAAGCGCATGATGATCATTGTGGTGCTGGCCCTGATCCCGTGCATCCTGATGGCGATGTTCAACACGGGGTATCAGGCGTTCCTGACGGTGGAGCAAGGCGGTGCACTGCTGGATACCTGGCAAACAACCGTGTACGGCGCACTCGGCCTGAAGACGAGCAGCACATCGCTGGTGGGCTGCATGGTGTATGGCGCACTGCACTTTCTGCCGATCCTCGTGGTGACGTTCGCGGCTGGCGGTGCATTCGAAGTGCTGTTCGCGGTGGTCCGCGGGCACGAGATGAACGAAGGACTGTTGGTGACTGGCTTTCTGATTCCGCTCACGCTGCCAGCGACCATTCCGCTGTGGCAGGTGGCGATGGGCACGGCCTTTGGCGTGGTGATCGGCAAGGAGATTTTTGGCGGCACCGGAATGAACTTCCTGAATCCCGCACTGGTCGCCCGTGCTTTTCTGTTCTTCGCCTATCCCGCGCAGATCTCGGGCAACGTGTGGGTCGCGGCGACACCGGCCGATGGTCATAGTGGCGCGACGTGGCTGTCGTCGTACGCCGAAGGTGCCGGACATCTGCCGGGTCTCACGTTTACCGATGCGTTCCTCGGGTTCATTCCCGGATCGATGGGCGAAACATCGGTGGTCGCCATCCTCATCGGTGCGGCGGTGCTGTTGCTGACGCGCATTGGCGCGTGGCAGACCATGCTGGGCGTGCTGGTGGGAACGGCGCTCACGGCGATTGGCCTCACGGCGATTGGTTCGGCGACCAACCCGATGCTCAACTTGCCATGGTACTGGCATTTCGTGTTGGGTGGTTGGGCATTCGGCGCCGTGTTCATGGCCACCGATCCCGTGTCGTCGGCATTCACGTCGACGGGCAAGCTGGTGTACGGCTTTCTCATTGGCTTGCTGTGCATCCTGATTCGCTGCGTCAATCCGGCATATCCCGAGGGCATGATGCTGGCCATCCTGTTCATGAACATGTTCGCCCCGCTGATCGACCACGCGGTGGTGCGCGCCAACATTCGCCGGAGGGCCGCCCGCTATGTCCGCTCTTCGACGTGATTCCATGCAGTACACGGTGGGATTTGCCGCCGTGGTCTGTCTGGTGTGCGCGATCCCGATTGCCGGGGCGGCGGTGTTGCTGCGTCCCGCGCAAGCGGAGAATCAGCGGGTTGACCGTTTGAGCAAAGTGCTTGGTGTCGCCGGTCTGATGGCACCAACGGACAAACTCTCGCGAGACGAAGTGCAGGAACGCTTCGCCGCCAACATCACGCCCCGTGTCGTCGACCTGAAAACCGGCGCGTACGTGGACAGCGTGGACGCCGCCACCTACGACCAACGCGCCGCCTCGCGTGACCCGGAACAGAGCGACAAAGCTGCCGACAACGAAGCGCGTGTGCTGCGCGTGCCAAGATTGGGTTTGGTGTACGAACTCCGTCAGAACGACACGCTGAAGTCGTTGATCATCCCGATCCAGGGGTATGGCTTGTGGTCGACGATGTACGGCTATATCGCGCTCGAAGCGGATGCGAGCACGGTTTCCGGAATCACCTTCTATGAGCACGGCGAGACGCCGGGCCTTGGGGGCGAAATCGAAAACCCGCGGTGGCAGGCACGGTGGAAGGGTCGCGTGGTATTCGACGACAGTGCGCATGTGGTGCTGCGAGTTGTAAAGGCCGCGACGGGACCGGCGGCGACCGACCCGCATCGCATCGAAGGCATCTCCGGTTCGACGATCACCTCGCGTGGCGTGTCCAATACGGTGCAATTCTGGCTTGGTCCCGCGGGGTTTGGTCCGTATCTGGCCCGGATCCGCAGCACTCTTGGGAGGACGTCCTGATGTTCAGCGCACTGAACAAAGCCACACTGCTCGATCCGCTGATCGACGAGAATCCCATCGGCCGGCAGGTGCTGGGCATCTGCTCGGCGCTGGCGGTGACGACCATGCTGTCGACCTCGATGGTGATGGCGCTCGCCGTCACCGGCGTGCTGATCGCCAGCAACGTGTCGATCAGCCTGATCCGCAATTGGATTCCGTCCAGCATCCGCATCATCGTGCAACTCACCATCATCTCGTCGATGGTGATCGTCTGTGATCAGTTGCTCAAGGCCTACGCCTTCACGGTCTCCAAGCAGCTGTCGGTGTTCGTTGGGCTGATCATCACGAATTGCATTCTCATGGGACGCGCGGAAGCGTTCGCTATGCAGAACGGTCCGAAGGCCAGCTTTTTCGATGCGGTTGGCAATGGCGCGGGATACAGCCTCGTGCTGCTGTCCGTCGCCGCCATCCGCGAACTGCTCGGATCGGGACGGCTGTTCGGTGTGCGCATTCTGCCTCTTGTCACGGACGGCGGCTGGTATCAACCCAACGGACTGATGTTGTTGTCGCCCGCCGCGTTCTTTCTGATTGGTGGACTCATCTGGGCCCTCCGGGTCTGGAAGCCCGCGCAACGGGAATACGAGGCCACCGTGCACATCGAATCGCCCGCGCATGACCTGCACATCGCGGCGTCGCAACACGACGCGCAGAAGCAGGCGGCCTGAGGCGCTGACCGACATGCTCAATCACTACCTCAGCCTGTTCGTCAAGAGCGTATTCGTGGAGAACATGGCGCTGTCGTTCTTCCTCGGCATGTGCTCGCTGCTGGCGGTATCGAAGAAGGTGTCCAATGCCATCGGACTCGGCATCGCCGTGACGTTCGTGCTCGGCATCACGGTACCGCTCAACAACCTGCTGCTCCATTCCGTGCTGCGTGAAGGCGCGCTGGGCTGGCTGCATCCGTCGCTGGCCGACGTGGATCTGTCGTTTCTTGTGTTCCTCAGTTTCATCGGCACCATTGCCGCGCTGACACAGATCGTAGAAATGGCTGTGGAACGTTTTGCACCGGCGCTGTACGGCGCACTGGGCGTGTTCCTGCCGCTCATCGCGGTGAACTGCGCGATTCTGGGCGGCAGCCTGTTCATGGACCAACGCGACTACAACCTGGCGGAAAGCACCGTGTATGGAGTTGGATCCGGACTCGGTTGGCTGATGGCCATCGTGGCATTGGCCGCTGTGCGCGAGAAGTTGCGCTACTCAAATCCACCAGTGGCACTGCGCGGGCTTGGACTCACCTTCATGGTCACCGGGTTGCTCGCAATCTGCTTCATGGCCTTTGCCGGGATTCAGCTCTGATATGATATGCTGACCATTGTGGTGGGTGTCACGGCATTCGTGGTGCTGGTGCTGCTCATGGTGGCGGTCTTGCTGGGAGCCAAGGCGCGACTGGTGCAGAGCGGCGACGTGCTGATCGTGGTCAACAATGACCCGACGAAGTCACTGCACGCCAAGTCGGGCGGCACGTTGCTCAGTACGCTGGCCGACCAGAAAATCTTCGTGCCATCGGCGTGCGGCGGCAAGGGTTCGTGCGGCGTGTGCAAAGTGGAGGTGCTCGAGGGCGGCGGATCGTTGCTGCCCACCGAAACAAGCTGGGTGACCCGCGGGGAGGCCCGCGAGGGTGTGCGCTTGTCCTGTCAGGTCAAGGTCAAGCAGAACATGAAAATTCACCTCGACGAGGCGATTTTCGGCGTGCGCAAATGGCATTGCCGCGTGCGCTCCAACCGCAACGTCGCAACGTTCATCAAGGAACTGGTGCTTGAGTTGCCCGCGGGTGAGGCCGTGCCATTTCAGGCCGGCGGCTATATCCAGATTGAGTGTCCGCCGCACACGGTGCACTATCGCGACTTTGATATCGGCGCCGAGTATCGGGAAGACTGGGACGCGTTCAAGCTGTGGGATCTCACCTCGACGTCGACGGAGACGGTGCAGCGCGCATACTCCATGGCGAACTTCCCGCTCGAGAGCGACATCATCATGCTTAACGTGCGCGTCGCCACGCCTCCGCCGCGCAC
>JBEBIR010000249.1:0-5829 GCA_040080315.1 Gemmatimonas sp. | reverse complement strand
GGTAAGCAACGCCACGGCACCCGCGTCCTCGCTGAGGCGATCGGCCCGCAGCTTGACCTGTAGCGCCGATTCTTCGCCAGTGACATACAAGGTTGCGTGGTGTGCAGTCTCCAGGCGAGCCGCGACTTGCAGCAACAGCGTGCTCTTGCCGATGCCGGGTTCACCGCCAACCAGCACCATACTGCCGGGGACGATGCCACCGCCCAGGACGAAGTCGAACTCATTGAGTCCCGTGCGCCACCGATGCGTTTCTGTGCCGGTGACGGCGCGCAGTTGGACGGTCGAGACGGCAATGCCACCGACGGCGCGCGCGGCGGTGCGCTTGCTGGTGACCGTCGCCGCGACGGGTTCCTCGGCGAGTGTGTTCCAGGCCGCGCAACTTTCGCAACGACCCGCCCACTTCGGAAACTCCGCGCCGCACTCGGTGCAGCGATACACTGTGCGGGCCTTTGCCATCAGAACGGCGGAAAGTCTTCGGGACCTTTGACCAGTTTTGGTCCCATGCCCACATCGGATGGAGGCTGGCGACTCGAGAAGTTGTCGAAGCGCGTGTACTGCTTGTGAAAGAACAGGCGTGTGCTGCCGATGGGGCCGTTGCGCTGCTTGCCGACGATGATTTCCGCCTTCCCTTCCAGCGTGGGATCCTTCAGTCGACCCGTCTCGTCGCGCTCGGCGTACACTTCCTGACGGAAGATGAACATGATGACGTCGGCGTCCTGCTCGATGGCGCCCGATTCACGCAAGTCGGAAAGCTGCGGCCGTCCCTTGTCTTCACCGGTTCGTTGCTCCGGTGCGCGCGAGAGCTGGGAGAGGGCAATGACCGGCACGCCCAGTTCCTTCGCGAGCGCCTTGAGGCCGCGCGAGATTTGCGACACCTCCTGCTGTCGATTCTCGGAGTTGGACGGACCGCTCATGAGTTGCAAGTAGTCCACCATGATAAGACCGATGTCGTGCTCGGCCTTGAGCCGCCGCGCCTTGGCGCGCATCTCCAGCAGACCGATGCCGGGCGTATCGTCGATGAAGATCGGAGCATGACTGAGAATACCCGCCGCTTGCGCCAAACGCGGCATCGATTCGTCCAACGCCCTACCACCTTTACGCAGCGCCTGCGCGTCGATGAGCGCCTCGCTGGCGAGCATGCGCTGTACCAGTGATTCCTTGCTCATTTCGAGCGAGAAGAACGCGACGCCAGTCTTCGCGGTGATCGCGGCGTGTTGCGCAATGTTGAGCGTGAACGCCGTCTTGCCCATGGATGGACGCGCGGCGACGATCACGAGATCAGCGGGCTGGAATCCCGAGGTGAGATTGTCCAGTTCATGGAAGCCGCTGGGTACGCCGGTGATTGCCGACTCGCGCTGCGCGAGCAGCTCGAGCTTCTCCATCGCGGGCCAGAGCAGTTCCTTGATGCGCGAGAATCCAGTGCGCTCCTTGGATTGTCCCAACGAAAAGATGCGCGCTTCCGCCGTATCGAGCAGGTCGGATGCGGTTGTGCGACCTTCAAATGCCTCGCCGACAATCTCCGTCGACACTTCGATCAAGCGGCGCAGCAGCGCCTTCTCCTTCACGATGCGCGCGTGGTACTCCACGTTCGCAACCGTGGGCACCGCGTCGAGCAGAAAGGCCAAATACTCGCGGCCACCCGCGTGCACCAGTTCACCGCGACGTTCAAGCTCATCGGCCAACGTGAGCGGATCAATAACACCACCGCGCTCAGTGATGGCGTACATGGCGCGAAACAACCGACGATGTCCTTCCTGATAGAACATCGTGTCGTCCACATGCTCGATCGCGCGCATGACGGCGTCGGCGTCGAGCAACATGGCGCCCAGCACGGCCTGTTCGGCCTCCTGCGACCACGGGGCCAACCGCTCCTTGTACGGATTGCGCACGGCGGGGGCCGTCGATGCAACAGGAATGGTGAGACTTGTCATGAGTAGTATCTAGCGGTCGTCAGCGCGAATATTGGCCGCGCGAGACGCATTGAGGATGGCCCGGGCCATCTTCACGTCTTCCCACGTGGGGCGCTTCCACGCGATGTTGCGCAGCACTGCCGCCGGATGGTACGTCACGACAACCGGAATGCCCAGATACTCGTGTACCTGTCCGCGCAACTTGCCGAGTGTTGATGATGTTCCAAGCAGTGATTGCGCGGCGAATCGTCCCAACGCGAGTATGACGCGCGGCCGAATGAGTTGCACCTGCCGTTGCAGAAACGGCTGGCACGCAAGGACTTCATCGGGCAACGGGTCGCGGTTCGAAGGCGGACGGTGCTTGAGCACGTTGCAGATGTAGACGGCGTCGCGCGACAGCTCAATGCCGGCGAGGATCTTGGTCAACAGTTGACCGGCCTCGCCGACAAACGGTTTGCCTTGCTCATCCTCTGTGGCGCCGGGGGCCTCGCCAACGCACATCAACTCGGCACGCGGATCGCCTTCTCCCGGCACTGGATTGCGCGCACTGGCGTGCAATGCGCAGCGCGTGCACGCACGCACCAGCTCCGAAACGTCGTTGAGGCTGGTGGCCGCGGTCAGTGCTGAGAAAGCGACTGTCGACTGCCCGCCGGGGGCGCCGTCGCCTGCGGACACTCCTGCCCCGAATCCAAGGGAAGTGAGCCAGGCAGGAAGCACCGCCGCACGCGTGGGCACGTCGGGCTGCGTCGGATCGCCGCTGGTCTTCGGTTTCGCCACGCTGTCCGCAGAATTGGCCGCGCCCAACGCCTGTCGCCAGTCACCACTCGCGCGCTCATCGAATCGTGGTTCCGGTACTGACCGTGGAGCGTCCGGTGCAGGTTCACTGGGCGGCACCGGGGTTGGAGGCGTCATCGCCGACACCGGCGCGCGCACATGGCGCGGTGACTTCGCCGTTGATCGCGCGCCGAGCAAGGCCATGACGTCGTCGACCGCGAGGCTGTCGAGCACGAGTTCGGATTCGCCAAGGTCACGACGCTGCTCGAGGTATCGTCGCAGCCGCTCTCTAGCGTCCATGCAGCACCGCAGCGACGCGATCGAGGATCGCGTCGGCCACATCACGCTTGCTCTGCAGTGGCAGCACCTCGTCGCGACCATCCACACCGATGATCGTCACCCGATTGGTCTCCACGCCAAAGCCCGCGCCTGGTTCGTTTGCGTCGTTGATCACGATAAAATCAAGCGCCTTGTCGCGCAGCTTGCGACGTCCCCCCTCCAACACGTTCTCGGTCTCGAGCGCAAAGCCGACGATGATGCAGTGCGGCGGGCGGAGGTCGCGGGTGGTCAAGAGACTGTCGTCGGTGGGCGACACACCGATGGATTTGGGTGCACTGGCCTTCTTGATCTTCTGCCCGACCGGCTCTGCGGCCGTGAAATCAGCCGGCGCTGCGGCCATGATCAGCACGTCGGCGATTGGCAGCGTCTCGGCCACGGCCTCGAGCATCTCGTGCGTCGTCTCAACGGTGACATGTCGAGCACCGACTGGCAGCGGCACGCCAAGCGGTCCGGCAACCAGTGTCACCGACGCTCCACGCCGCCATGCGGCGGCGGCGATCTCGACGCCCATGCGACCGCTTGATCGATTCGAAATGAACCGCACCGGATCGATCGGTTCGCGGGTGGGCCCTGCGGTCACGACTACACGACGTCCACGCAATTCGCTGTCGAGTTCCAGCAGCCGTCCAACGTGCGCGAAGATCGCTTCGGGCTCCGGCATGCGTCCCGGACCGCTGCCCTCGCCAACGGCGAGCGGCCCAGTGTCCGGCTCCAGCACGTGATAGCCAAGCGCGCGCGCGGCCGAGACGTTGTCCTGCACCTTGGCGTGCGCCCACATCCGATCGTTCATCGCGGGCACAAGGAGCACCGGTGCGGTTGTCGCGAGCAGGCATGCGGACAGCAGTTCATCGGCGTGACCGCCGATCGCGCGCGCCAGAAAGTCGGCCGTGGCCGGTGCGACGACCACGAGATTCGCCGCGCGCGCCAGTTTGATATGGTCGAGCGCATGCCCTGCGGCGATCAGCGCCGAGTGCACGGGCCGGCCGGTCAGCGCCTCAAACGTCACGTCACCAATGAACTCGCGCGCTGAGCGCGTGAGGACGACGTCAACCTCCGCGCCAGCCTGCGTGAGCAGTCGAGCCAACCACGCCGATTTGTAGGACGCGATGCCGCCGGTCACTCCGAGCAGGACGCGCTTTCGATCGAAGGGACGCACGAACGTGGGGAGAGAAGGACGGCGCCGCGCCGCGACCTGAGTCGCAACGCGGCGCAGTGACAGCAGGCGGGAGGTCGCTCAGCCGGGCTTGCGGCGCGGCATCACCCGATACTCGATCTCACCCGCCGACAACTCCTCGAGCGCGCGCGTGGTGAGCTTCTTCTCATGCAACGAACGGTCACGCGGAAACTCATTGAGCACGCGTGCGAACTTTGCGGCGATCAGCACACTGAGGTACTTGTTGGTAGCGTGCTTTGCTACTTCCGACGGCGTGAATACCTGCATGCGTCACTCGCCCTTGGTGAAGTCGTTGATTTCCAGTTCCAACTGCGCGATAAGGGCCTCGACCTGTGCCTCGACCTCGTGCACACGATCATGTCGCAGCCCTTCCGCATCGATGATGGCACTCACCTGATCGACCGCGCGCGAGAGATCATCGTTGACCACCACGTAGTGGTAGCGTCCGACCTCTCCCAGCTCGTCGCGCGCGTTGCGCAGGCGCACTAACAACCGTTCCCGACTCTCGCTCTTCCGGCCCGCCAAGCGCGTCTTGAGGACCTCACCTGACGGCGGCAGCACAAACACCAACACGGTCTGCGGAAATGCGGCGTGAAACTGCCGCGCCCCCTGCACGTCGATATCCATCAACACGTGACGACCCGACTGCAGCACCCTGGTGACTTCGGATCGCAGCGTCCCGTAATACGCGCCGTGCACCTCGGCCCACTCCGCGAAGTCACCCGCGTCGCGCGCGGCGAGGAAGGTGTGCGGCGTCATGAACCGATAGTCGCGTCCATCCACCTCCCCTTCCCGGGATGGTCGCGTGGTACAACTCACAGAATAACCCAAATCAGGGCGCCGCTCCAGCAACCGGCGCGCGATTGTGGTCTTCCCGCCACCTGAGGGAGCGGACAGAATGACCGGAAACGGGCTCATTCCAGGTTCTCGACCTGCTCTCGGATCCGCTCCAACTCCTCTTTCACGCTTACCACTTCGTGAAGGATAGTCGAGTCGGCTCCCTTGCTGCCGGTGGTGTTGGCCTCTCTCAGCATTTCCTGCAAGAGGAATCCCAGCCGCTTGCCAACGGCTTCGCCTCCCACGTCGGCGAGGGACGCCCGGAACGCCGCGATATGCGATTGGAACCGATCCATCTCTTCGCTCACATCCAGTCGGTCGGCGAGGATCGCGATCTCCTGCGCCAGTCGCTGCTCGTCGATAGCCAGCCCTTCCGTCAATTCACGAACCGCGGCCCGAAGCCGATCGCGCTGTACCAACAGCCGCGCCGGGGCGCGAGCGGCGATGCGACCCAACGATGCGCTGACCACATCCAGGCGTTCCGAAAGCGTGAGGGCCAGACGGGCACCCTCATCGGCTCGCGCCTTGCTCAAGTGCTCGAGCGCCCGTACCACAATCGCGAGCAACTCGGCGACGGTGCCGACCTCGTCATCCTCGCGAGGCGAGGCGATCACGTCGGGCATGCGCAGCACGGTGGCCAGGTCAACGCCTCCGTCAAGGGCGAAACGCTGTTGGATCGCGCGCAAGTGCGCCACCACATCGGCCAGTCGACCCTCATCGATCGCAGCGGCCGCCGCCTGCGTTCGTTCAGCGCGCGCCGTCAGGGTCACGTGCCCGCGGCTGACGCGCGTCCGC
>JBEBIR010000005.1:0-24171 GCA_040080315.1 Gemmatimonas sp. | reverse complement strand
GCTCAAGTCGGAACTCGCCGCCGTGCTCGGTGCCGAGCGCTTCGTGGTGGAGATCAAGACCACGGCGGCGATGAGTCATCCGCATATCCTGCCGCTTTTTGATAGCGGCACGGCCGACGGATTCCTCTTCTATGTCATGCCGTATATCCAGGGCGAGACGATTCGCGAGAAGTTGACGCGCGAAACACAGTTCGGCGTGGACGAAGCGGTGCGCATCGCGCGCGAGATCGCCGACGCACTCGACTACGCGCACCGGCACGGCGTCATCCATCGCGACATCAAGCCCGAGAACATTTTGCTGCACGACGGGCGCGCGATGGTGATGGACTTCGGCATCGCGCTCGCCGTCTCGGCCGCGGCGGGTGGTCGCATGACCGAGACGGGACTCTCGCTCGGCACACCGCACTACATGAGCCCCGAGCAGGCCACGGCCGAAAAGGAAATTACGGCGCGCTCGGACGTCTACAGTCTCGCCTCGGTGCTCTACGAAATGCTCGCAGGTCAACCGCCACACGTGGGCGGCGCGGCGCAGCAGGTGATCATGAAGATCATCACCGAGCAGGCGCGGCCGGTGCGCGCGATCCGGAAGTCGGTGCCGGCGAATGTAGATGCTGCGCTCGCGAAGGCGCTGGAGAAGTTGCCCGCTGATCGGTTTGAGAGCGCGAAGGCGTTCGCGGACGCGCTTGGCGACGTGGGGTTCACCGTCTCGGGCACTCGCGCGCACGCACAGGCCGGCGTCGGTCGCGCACGATTCGCCATCGCTGGCTGGGCTGCGGGAATCCTCGCAGCGCTCGCGCTGGGCGCGGGCTACCTGATTGGCAAGCGCCCTGCAGATGGGTCAACGGCAGCGCCCGTGCAGTTCGTGGTCGAGCTTCCTGACAGCATCACAGCCATCGTGCGCTGCTGTGGACCGGCCCAGGTTTTATCGCGTGATGGCTCAACGCTGGTGTTCGTGGGCATGAAGGGCGCGAGCGGCGCTCTGTATCGGCGCTCGATTGGCAAGCTCAATGCCGAGCTCATTCCCGGCACCGAGGGCGCGTCTGTTCCCGTCTTCAACCCGGACGGTACGTGGATCGCGTTCGAGGTCGACGGACAGCTCAAGAAAGTACCGATGGGGGGCGGTCCGGTCGTTCCCGTGGCTACGTCCGGCGTTACCAACGGAATTGCGTGGGGCGACGACGACGTTCTCACGTACTCGGCCCGGTCGGTCGGAACGAACGGACGGCTCTGGCGCGTGAACAGCGCGGGGGGGAAACCCACCGCAGTTCCGGTCATCGACTCGACCGCGCGCTACTACTATCCTTTCGCCCTTCCGGGCGGCACCTCGGTGCTCGTGCGATTCCTAGCAGGAGGCACCGCCACCCTTGGGCAGTCCCGCATCGGAGCGCTCGATCTCGCCACCGGCCGCGTGGATTCCCTCGGATTCGGAAGTAACGCCAAGTATGCCGATGGGACGCTCTTCTTCGCCGGAGCCGACGGCACGCTGATGGTGCAGCCATTCGACGCTGCAGGCCGGAAGACCACCGGACCGTCGACGGCGATCCTGAGTGGCGTCGCACTCATCGGAAATTCGCAGCACAGTTTCGCGGTGTCGGAGGGTGGTTGGCTTGAGTACCAGATGGGGCTCGGCAACGTGAGCGAGAAGCTTGCAATGCTCGGCCCAGCCGGAGTGACGCAGATTTCGATCCCGGGGCAGTCGCCGGAGGATTTCGAGGATGTCTCGGTTTCTCCCGATGGACGGCGGATCGCGGCGACCTCCGTCTCGAAAGACGGTAGTGGCGAGATCTGGCTGCTCGATCAAACGAATGGCACCTTCGATCGACTGACCGTGGGTGGCGGATGGGCTGCCACCTGGAGCCGCGATGGGCAGCGAATCGCGTACAGCTCCGGTCCACCGTACGAGATCTACGTGCGCGCAATTGACCAGGCTGGCTCTCCGCAGAGGGTTCTCGCTGGCAAGAATCTCTATCCCACCTCGTGGATTCCGGGTGATCGGACGATTCTGTTCAATGCGGACAACACCGATAGCGGCACGCGGTGGGATATAGGCACGATCACGATCGGGGACACGCTTCCTCGCTGGCTGGCGCGTTCGGAGTTCATGGAGGTTCAGCCACAGGTTTCGCATGACGGTCGATGGCTTGCGTACACGTCAAACCGGACTGGCCGCATGGAGGTGTATGTGCAGCCGATCTCGGGTGACGCTGCGCCGGTGCAGGTCTCCGCGGAAGGCGGAGATAGTCCGAGATGGAGCCACGAAGGACGAACGTTGTACTACGTCGCCACCGGCGGTACGCTTGTTGGCGCAACGCTGGCGATGGGAACTCGAGTCGAGGTGACCGCTCGCAAATCAGTCTCCGATGGCGGTGTCATCGAAGACCTGAACCTCTGGAGTGTCAACTGGGACGTATTCCCGGATGGCAAACGCTTCCTGTTTGTCGATCGGGGCGGAGTCGAAGGGGGACGGCCGCGCATGGTGCTCATTCAGAATTGGAAGGAGCTCGCGCGCCAGATGGGCTCGAAGAAGTGAACGCGCCGGCCGACCGTCTCGCCGCTGCACTTTCCGACCGCTACCGCATCGAGCGCGAACTCGGGCAGGGCGGGATGGCAACCGTTTTTCTTGCTGAGGACCTCAAGCACGATCGCAAAGTCGCGATCAAGGTGCTTCACGAAGACCTGGGCGCCACGCTCGGCCCAGAGCGATTTCTCGCCGAGATCAAGACCACGGCAAAGCTGCAGCACCCGCACATCCTGACGCTGCTCGATTCTGGGAGCACCGCCGTCGGCGACGAGAAGGGCGGTCTCCTCTACTACGTCATGCCGTACGTCGATGGTGAGTCGCTCCGCGACCGTCTCGAACGTGAGAAGCAGTTGCCGATTGATGACGCCGTTCGCATCGCGCGCGAGATCGCCGATGCGCTTGGGCTCGCCCATTCGCTCGGCATTGTGCATCGCGACATCAAGCCGGAGAACGTGCTGCTGCAAGGTGGCCACGCACTCGTCGCCGATTTCGGCATAGCGCTCGCCGTGCAGTCTGCCGGCGGGGCGCGCCTCACACAGACGGGCCTTTCACTCGGCACGCCGCAGTATATGAGCCCCGAGCAGGCGATGGGCGAAAAGTCTGTGGACGCGCGCGCCGACATTTATGCGCTGGGCGCTGTGACGTACGAAATGCTGGTAGGCGAGCCGCCGTTTACCGGCGCGACGGTGCAGGCGATCGTCGCCAAGGTGCTGAGTTCGGAGCCCGAGCCACCGACCACGATGCGAAAGACGATTCCGCATCACGTCGAGGATGCGGTGCTCACGGCATTGGCCAAACTTCCCGCCGACCGATTCACCGATGTAAAAGCGTTTGGCGCAGCGCTTGGCGGAAGCGGCACAACCATCTCGGGCGCGCGCACGCAGGCATCGCGTGCCGCGAAGTCGACGCGCGTGATCGCGCGCAGTTGGGTGGTCGCCGGGATCACGCTCGGTGTCTTCGCGGGTGTGGCGCTGGGCTACTTCGTGTGGAACGGAGCACGCGCCAACGGCACCGCCGCAGTTGCCCGCAGCTATGTGGTGCATCCAGCCGCCGAGGCCCTTCCGGGCGGCACCACGGATTTCGTGCTCTCGCCTGATGGCGAGCAGATGGTGTACGTCGGTCCTGGAGAGCAAGCGGGGACCACGCAGCTGTGGCGGAAGCAGCAGTCGGAACTGCACGCGACTCGACTGGCGGGCACCGTTGGTGCGCGCGCACCGTTCTTCTCTCCTGACGGCAAACAGATCGCGTTCTATGCACGCGCCGGACTCATCACGATGTCTCTGGCCGGTGGCGCACCGACGACGCTGGTAAGCGGCATTACCGGTGTTGCGGGTCGCGGAGCGTGGCTCGACGACGGTCGCATTGTTTTCTCCGAGCGTCAGACGGTCGAGGTGATACGCGCTGACGGCGGCGGTCGCGAACTGCTAGTCACGTCTGGCCAGATCGCCGGATACAACCCCGTGATGATGGAGGCGCTGCCGAACTCGCGCGGATTCGTGATGCAGACCTGCCCCACGCAATGCCCGCGCGCGACGGTCCAGATCACCGATCTCAAGTCGCGCGAAACGCGATTGCTGCTTGCGGACGGCCGCAATCCTACCTGGTTGCCAACGGGCCATCTGGCGTGGATCACGAGTGAGGGAAAGCTCGTGGCCGCGCGGCTCGATCTAGAGACGCTCGTTCTCGAGGAACATGCGGTCGTTCTCCTTGAGCAGGTCGCGGCGCTCTCGCTCTCGCGCAACGGGCGTATGGTCTATCGCGAAGGAGCCATTGGCGAGGCCGCTCGACTCGTATGGGTGGATCGCACCGGAAAGGAAACGATTGTCGACACGTCGTGGGTGGCCCACATCAGCACGTTCTCGCTCGCTCCCAACGGAAAGCGCGTTGCGGCGTCCATCGTGACCGGGGGGCGGCAGAACATCTGGATCAAGGAGATGCCGAGCGGCCCGCTTAGCAAGTTCACGTTTGGCGAACTGAACCAGTTTCGTCCGGTGTGGTCGGCCGATGCAACACGGCTCTGGTTCGTGAGCGGTAACGAGACATTCGCGCTGGGAGAGAAGAACGCCGACGGCGGTGGTGATGCCCGCGTGATGAGTCATCCCGGCCATCAGGTGGTGGAAGCCGCTGCGTCTCGCGACGGCCAGTGGCTGCTGATGCGCGCAGGAGGAACCGACACATCGCGTGCGCTCCTGGCCATGCGGCTGGGCGCGGACACAACCCCACGCCAGATCAACACCAAGCCCGTGCCACGAGTCGGATTCGCAATTTCACCGGACTCCCGACATGTCGCGTATCTGTCGGTGGAGTCTGGCACGCCCGAGATCTACGTCAGTCCCTTTCCCGACATCGAGTCGGGGCGCTGGCAAGTGTCGATAGGCACGGGACTCGAGCCGCAGTGGTCAAACGACGGCACAGAACTGTTCTACGTATCGCTCAAGCGGGAATTCATGGCCGCGAAGGTCATGACCCGGCCGACATTCGCCGTGACGTCAACGCAGAAGCTCTTCGACATTCCGGGATATGTGCGCGACGGTGGCTTCCACACCTACGAACCATCGGCGGATGGGAAGCGATTCCTGATGATGAGACAGGAGGTGTTCCCCGGCGAGATGGTGGCCGTGGACCACTGGATGTCTGAGGTGCGCGCCAAGCTGACGGCAAAGCGCTAACAGCGTTTACATCGCGTTCAGAATCCCGCGCCACTTCTCTGCATCTGCCGTTTTGCCCCACGCATCGTACAGCGCCACAATCCGCGTTCGCGCATCGCGAACAACCGGTGCCTTGTCGCCCTGACTGTCTTTTAGCCTCGCTTCCGCGTTCAAGAGCATCTTCTCTGCGTCAGGAAAGCGTCGTGCCAGCACCAGATTCTCGCCGATGGCGCTTTCGCTGGACGCCAACAGCCAGTGACCCGGCGGCAGGATCTTCGCGCGGAGCGCCAGACTCTCCCGCAGCCACCGTTCGCCGACGGCCACGGAATCCAGGTGACCCAGGGCGCGGCCGAGATACTGCATGCTCACCGCGATGGCCGGATGCGTGTCGTCAATCGATATCCCGCGCAGTTTCAGCACGCGTCGCGAGAGATCTGCAGCTTCCGCCCACTTGCCGCCTCGTAGCAGTCGATCGGCCAGATTGAACATGGTGAACGCGTACTCGGGATGCGTCTCGCCCAGTATGCGATGGCGCGCCTCGAGTACGGCACGCAGCAGCGCCTCGGCCTCGTCAGCATGCCCCAGTCGATCCAACGTGCCCGCGCGCACCGCCTGTGCCGACCACACCAGCGGATAGTCATCACCGTGCGCTTGGCGCGCGATCTCATAGCCACGCTTCGCCAGGCTGTCCGCCTCGACATTCTCACCCATATCGCTGGTGATCACGGCCGCGTTGATGTACGTGGCGGCCATGGCGGGATCGTCTGCCTTGCCACGCGCGCGACTCACGGCGAACGCGGCACGCAATGCCGTCAACGCTTCCGGGTTGCGTCCCAGCCGATAGAGCACACGCCCGCGATTCTCCAGCGCAGCGACTTCCTGCAGCGCATCCGGATGCGGAAATCGCGCATAGAGTCGCTCGGCTTGCTGCAGCAATGTGTCCGCGAGATCATATCGGCCATTGCTTTCGTGCACCAGACTGAGCTGACTCAGCGTCCGTGCCGTGCGATAGTCACCGTCGGGGCTCGAACGTCGTTGCACCGCCAGTGTTTGCGTGAATTGGCGTTCCGCGACCGTCAACTCTCCAAGCGCCAGATACGTCCCGCCGATGATGCCGCGAACTTCGGCGTCCAGCGACGGGGAGAGCTTCTGTTCATCCAGTCGACGCGACGCCGAGTCGAGCACGGCCCGCATGGTGATATCCTTGCCGAAGGATTCCGGGTTGGACGCGCCCAGCATCGTCGTCAGGAACGACGTGACTTCCCGCGCCCGCGCGCTCTCCGCCTCGGCCCGACGCGCCTGCTGTTGCGATAGGATCACACCGGTCACGAGCGATGCAACCGCGATCACCCCAGCGCCCGTCTCCAGCGCATGCCGCGCGACAAACTTGCGCGTGCGATACCACGCACCGTCTGGACGCGCGGCAACGGGACGGCCGTCGAGATACCGATCCAGATCGTCCAGCAGCGCATCGACTGATGCATACCGACGCGCAACATCGGCGCGGAGCGCCACGCCAATAATCGCATCAAGATCGCCCGACAGTCGCCGTCGCGCGCGCTCTGACGTCCGCTCGCCGAGAGCGCGCCACCGATCCGCGTCGAGTGTGTGGGCAAGCCGCGGTGCAGTCGCCTCGCGCAACTGTTGCGCCATCGCGAACGGTGAACTGGTCGTGAGGGTAAACGGACGTCGACCGGCCATGAGCTCGAACAACACGACGCCCAGCGCATAGATATCGGCGCGCGTATCGACAGCCTCGCCGAGAATCTGCTCCGGTGCGGCATACTCCGGCGTGAATGCCTGTTGGCCGAATGCGGTGACCGGAGTTTCCAAACCCGACTCGATGATGGCGTCGTCCAACAACTTCGCGATACCAAAATCCAGCAGCTTGACGGTCCCCTCAGCCGTGACGAAGATGTTGCCGGGCTTGAGATCGCGATGCACGACCAGTCGCTGATGCGCCGCGCGAACGGCCAGACACACTTGCCGGAATAACCGGAGTCGCTCGCGCACACGAACCTGACGCGCATCGCACCAGGTGGTGATAGGCTCGCCGTCGATGTACTCCATCACAAAGTACGGCGTTCCCGTTGGTGTGACGCCGCCGTCCAGCAGGGCCGCGATATTGGGATGCTGCAGCGATGCCAGGAACTGCTGCTCGGCGCGGAAACGACCAACCGCCACCGCGTCGTCGGCGCTGCGACGCAGAAACTTGACCGCCACACGCTGCTGATACTGTGCATCCGCGCGCGTCGCCTCGTGCACCGTCCCCATCCCGCCCATGCCGATGCGGCGACCGACGACGAACGCTCCCAGCCGCATTCCCAGGTCGGCGTCGGACTCAAGAGCCGTTGGTTGCGCGATCCCGCTGAGTGATTCGCTCCGCTCGTGCGCGATCAGCAGGGCGCGGAGCTCGCGTGAGAGCACCGCATCGTTGTCCGTCTGCGCCGAGACAAACGCATCGCGTGCCAGCGGGCTGATCTCCAGCGCCTGGGCGAAGAGCGCTTCGAGCCGTTCGAAGCGCGCCGCGGCGGACGCGTCGTCGGCAACGGTCACGTCGGCGCCTCGCTCAGTGCATTCAGAAGAAACGCGCGCGCAAACGTCCAATCGCGCTTGACGGTGGCGGGCGAGAGGTCGAGCACGCGGGCCGTTTCCTCGATGTCGAGACCGCCGAAAAAGCGAAGCTCTACGACGCGCGCCTGTCGCGGCGCGAGGGCGTCCAGTCGAACCAGCGCGTCCTCAAGCGACAACACGTCCACGTCACCGCCGGCCGCCATGGCAATGGCATCGTCCAGCGTCACGCGCACCCCGTGATCGCGCTTGAGGCGCCGTCGATGGCGCGCGTGGTCAACCAACACGCGCCGAATGGTCTGCGCGGCCACGGCAAAGAACTGTGCCCGACTCTGCCACGAGATCTGGGTCATACCCAAGAGTCGCAGCAGGGCTTCGTCGGCCAGTTCCGTTGGCTGCAGCGTGTGGCCGGGCGCTTCGCGCTGCATCGCGCGCTCGGCGAGTCGTCGCACGTCGAACATGACGGCGCGCGCGAGGCGATCGGCGGCGCCGGGGATGCCGTCTTGCAGGTCGCCCAGCAGGGCCGTGATCGGCGAGCGATCCGACGTATCAGCCATGGCGTGGGGAATTGCTCATATCGCGCCAATGCTACGGCGCGGAACATTCCTTGTGCAAGTCGTCGCGGTGGAGTGGGCATGGTGGCCCTCTCATAAGCGACGGGGGCCCGCGGTGTAGCTCGTCTGTCCTGAAAGTGGTGAATGAGCCCCCCGTAACCCTGAGGGAACAACAGACGGAAGACGGAAGACCAGCGACTCGAGACGAAGACCAGCTCCGCCGCCGCTCCGCCCTATGTCCCCAGCTCGCGAAGGTCACGGGCCTTACTGCGACTGACCTCCAATTGAGTTCCATCCGACATTTCCGCCACGAGTCGACCCTTCCCGACACTCTTGAACGCCTTCACCTGATCCAGGTTCACGATTGACGTGCGGTGAATGCGCACAAAGCGCGCCGGGTCCAAACGCGCCTCCAGTCGGGACAAGGCCAGATGCACCAGGTGGCGCGTGCGGCCTACATGCACCGCAACGTAGTCGCCATCGGCCTCGAACCAGGCGACCGTATCGACCGCGACAGGAATGATGGCACGGCCCGATCGCACGAACACGCGAGTGATCGGTCCGCCACGCAATCCTTCGCGATAGCGATCAAGCGCCGGCGCCGCGGCTGGCTCGCCCACGACGGCACGCACGCGATCCAAGGTGAGTGCGAGTCGATCTGCGCCGAAGGGTTTGAGCAGATAGTCCAGCGCGCCCAGTTCGAATGCTTCGGCCGCGTGCTGGGCCCATGCCGTGGTGAAGATCACGTGGGGTTCGTGCGCGGCGCGGCGCATCACGTCCGTGCCAAGTAACCCCGGCATTTGTATGTCGAGAAACACCAGCTCTGGACGCAGCGTGTCAATCGCCTCGAGCGCGGCTGGTCCGTTGGCCGCTTCACCGATGCAGGTGACCCAGTCGATCGATGCCAGCATGGCGCGCAAGCCGGCGCGAGCGACGGGTTCATCGTCGGCGATCAATACGGTCACCCGATGCTCGGTGGTCACACGGTCTCCGCATCGCGGTCCCGCGCATCGCGGTCCCGCGGGATGCGCATGGTAGCCGTGAAACCCTGTGCCGGTTGCGTCTCAATCTGCAACCGGCCGCGATCGCCAAACAGGACATGCAGCCGGTCGCGTAGGCGTGCCAGTCCAGTGCCGTTCGCTGATACCGTAGACGGATCGGCCCCTGAACCGGTGTCGCGCACCACGACCGTGAGTGTCGAGTCGTCGGTGCGCGCGATGATCGTGAGTTCAGTCGTCGCGACGCGCGGCGCCGCGCCGTGCCGCACGGCATTCTCCACCAGCGTTTGCAGTGCGAACGATGGAATCAGCGCGTCACGCGCGTCATCGTCCATGGTCATCGTCACCTGCAATCGATCACCAAATCGCAGTCGCTCCAGCTCGAGGTAACGTTCAACAAAGCGCCACTCGTCGGCGAGGCCAATGAGGTCCCGGTCTTCTTCGAGACTCGTGCGAAGCAATCCCGCCAGCTGTTCTGTTGCCGTGGTGGCCCGACGCGGATCGAGCGGAATGAGCTGCACCACCGTGTGCAGCGCATTGAACAGAAAGTGCGGATTGAGCTGCGATCGGAGCGTCATGAGGCGCGCCGTGACGGCCTGCGCCTCGGCGACCGCGGCGCGCTGCGCCGCCTGCGAGGCGTAGGTGGCGCCGGTCACCATGGCGTAGAACCAGACACCCATGACCAGGAAGGGCACCAGCGGCGCACGAAACACGAGATGCCAACTGCCTTCATGCGCGGTCCACAAGGCCGACTCGAGCAGCGACGTCATGAGCATCCATGATGTGGCGTACACCGGTGCCGCCGCCAGATGCAGGACGAGGAACGACCACCGCATCGGCACGGGCCACGGGAAGCGTTGCGCGACCCGGGTGACGACGAGACCCAGAATCGCGGCGCAGGCCACGGCACGCATCCCGGCATACAGCGCCGTGTGCAGCGTGGTGCCCGGATGCGCGGTGATGATGAGCGTGGAGTACAGCGCCCAGACCGGAAGCCACCCGAGGAGCAATTGCGGCCAGACCCAGATCTTTGGCATCCCCCAACGTGCACGGGTCGGCGGCAAAGCGGCAGGGGCGAATGGCGTCACCGCGTCGCGTGCGTCAGCGTGGAGCAGACGCCGCCACGCGCTTGGCGTCGATTCGTGTCACACCCTCGGTCCACTTCTTTCCGCCATCATACGACCGATCGAGACGATACGTGAATCCCGTGGGTGTGATCTTCGAGAACGTACCGCGCGAGATGTACGCCTTCCCTTCCGCATCTTTGCCACTCCCGCTCACGATCATCTCACCGCCCTTCCATTCGGCGAGTGCCGATGAAACAACGCCCTTGTAGACGTCGACCGCGGAAATGGTCCAGCGACGCGCGGCGCTGTCGAAGTAGCGCACGCTGTGCGACAGCAACAGCGGATTCCCGGAAGCATCGGTGAGACGCAATTCGTCTTCGATACCCCATCCATCCAGTGCGCGCCAGGCCTTCCACGTTCCAGGCAGCTTCGTAGCACCATGCAGCCGTTGTGCCAGCGTGGTGGCCTGCGGTTGGCCGACGAGCTCCCATTGCCCGACCAGAAAGTCAAATTGCGCGCCTTCCCTTGGCGCGACCACCGACGGGGCCGACGCGGCGCTGTGTTGCGCACGCATCGCCGACGGCAGGAGCACGATCATGAGCGCGGTCAGTGCCTGCATCGACAGGCGAGTAGCGGATGGCAACGGGGAAAGCATGGAGTCTCCGAATGTGACCTGAGATACCTGCGCGGAAGAAGAAGAGCACGAGTGAACCATGACGCCTGAGCGGACGCGCGAACAGGCAGCATTCGCTGAACGGTTGTTTCGGACCGTCCAATGGCTACCGCCGCGGTAGCGATCGCGCCCTCGCACGCCCTATCGTGCACACATGATCAACGTCATCGACAGTTCTCCGACTCCGCAGCTCGTTTTGCGAGGTGTCTCCCGACAGTACGACACGCCAGCCGGGCCTTTCACGGCACTGGACGACATCTCGTTGTCCATCGATGCCGGTGAGTTCGTCGCCGTCATGGGTGAATCGGGCAGTGGCAAGTCCACGCTGCTTTCGCTGCTCGCGGGAATCGATCGGCCCACACGCGGCGAGGTGATCGTTGACGGTACACGCGTGGATACGCTCACCGAACACCAGCTCTCGCCGTGGCGTGGGCGGACGGTGGGCATCGTGTTTCAGTTCTTCCAGTTGCTGCCAACGCTCACGGCCGCCGAGAATGTGATGCTGCCCATGGATTTCTGCGCGACGTATCAGCCGCGGGAACGACGAGCCCGCGCGGAGTCGCTGCTCGAGCGTCTTGGTGTCGCGGATCAGCGCGACAAGCTGCCGTCCACGCTGTCCGGTGGCGCGGGCCCTCGCCAATGCCCCGGCGTTGCTGCTGGCCGACGAACCCACCGGCAATCTGGATTCGCGCACGTCCGATGCGATGCTGGCGATCTTCGCGCAACTGGCACGCGACGGACAGACGATCGTCATGGTCACCCACGAGCGACGCGCCATGCAGCACGCGGGGCGCGTGGTGACGCTGGCCGATGGACGACTGCTGGTCGAGCATGTTTGAGCGCACACTGAGTCCGCGATGGCGCAAGGTTCTGCGCGATCTGCGATTGCATCCGTCGCGCACGGCGCTGGTGGTGCTGGCGATGGTCGTGGGGTTGGCCGGTGCCGGTTCGGTGCTGGATACATGGTCGCTGATGCGTCAGGTCACGCGCGAAGAGTATCGCGCCAGTCGGCCGGCGTCGGCCACTCTTCGCGTGGACTCCATCAGCGCGACCCTCGTCGCGCAGGTGCGCGCATTGCCGTCAATTGCTGCGGTGCAAGCACGACGCACCGTAAGCGGCGGCGTTCGCGTGCCCGGTGCGACCTCACCGCGACCGCTGCTGATCTTCACGCTTGACGATTTCCGCAGCAACGCGATCGGCAAGGTGCAGAGTGAGGAGGGCCAATGGCCACCACGCGAGGGCGAACTGATCATCGAGCGCTCGTCGATGGAGTTCGCCGGCGTGGCGATCGGGGACTCATTGCTGGTGCAAGTCGGTGACGCCGCACCAACCGTCTGGCCCATCACCGGCATCTCCCGCGACGTGGGGCTGGCGCCGGGTTGGATGGAGCATGTCGTCTATACCTTTGCCACACCCTCGTCACTGGCACGACTTGGCGTCCCCACCACGTTCAACGAATTGCAGTTCGTGGTGCGCGACAGCACCCTCGATCGTGAAGGTATCAGACGCGTCGCACTGCAAGTGCAGCAACTGCTGCAGGGTCATGGCCGCATCGTGACCGCCGTCGATGTTCCCGTACCCGGACGACATATCCACGCCGCGCAGATCGAATCGCTGCTGTTCACCCAGGGGGCCTTCGGGGCCATCGCCCTGCTGCTGAGCGGCATTCTCGTGGTCAACCTCATCGGCGCGATGCTCACCGGACAGGTGCGCGAAATTGGTGTGATGAAGACCATTGGCGCGACACCACGACAAGTGGCCGAAATGTATCTGGTGCTGGCCTTCATCCTCGGCTTGGTGGCGTGCGCCATCGCCATTCCGCTTGCGGCGGTCGTGGGACGCGCCTACGCCGACTTCACCGCCGAGTTGCTCAACTTCAGCACCAAAGGGTTCGCGATTCCCATCTCGGCGTTTCTGATCCAGCTGGCGGTCGGGCTGATCTTTCCGGTTGCCGCAGCGGCCATTCCCGTGTCGCGCGGTTGTCGCATTTCCGTGGGTGAAGCGCTTCGCGACGTGGGCATCGCCGCCACCGGCTCGCGCGCAACCACGGGAACGTTTGGCAGGCGCCTTGATTTCATGGGGGGAATGGCGAGACCGATGCTGCTGTCGTTGCGCAACGCGTTTCGCAAACGACAGCGCATGACGTTGACCTTACTCACCCTCGCGATGGGTGGCGCGGTGTACATCGCCGCCCTGAATCTCCGCACATCGGTGCGTGGTGCGGTGGGCCTCTTGTTTGACGCGCAGAAGTACGACATGGCATTGCGCACGGCCAGCGCCTGGCCCGCCGACTCGTTGGAAGCGGTGGTGCGTGCCGTTGGTGGCGTGTCGGACGCGGAGGCATGGAGCGCCGCGCGCGCGACACTCGACCGTGGTGATGGCTTGCCGGGCAATGCGTTTCCCCTCAGCGCGCCGACACCCGGCACCGCCATGCTGAAGCATGACGTCACCGACGGCCGTTGGCTCAACGACAGCGACGAACGCGCGATCGTCGTCAACCGTCGACTGGTCAGCGACGAACCCTCGGTGCGCGTTGGCGCGACGATCAGCCTGGTGATTGCCGGCAGAGCGCAGCCGTGGACGGTCGTCGGCATTGTGGAGACTGGCCCGTCACCGGCGGCCTATGCACCGCGGGCAACCGTCGCGGCGATCGCACAAGACGGTCGCGTCGATCGCATCGTCGTGGCGTCATCGTTGCAGGGACCGGCGTCTCAACTCGACCTCATGCAGCGACTGCGCACCGCACTCACCCAGAGTGGCTATCCCGTGCAAACAGGGCAAATGATGGTGGAAGCACGCAAGGTCACCGAGGACCACTTGCTGATGGTGGCCGGATTTCTGGGAATCATGGGACAGTTGATGATCGTCGTCGGCGGACTCGCGCTCGCGTCAACCATGGGGATGGCCGTGCTCGAACGGACACGGGAGATCGGCGTGCTGCGAGCCATTGGTGCGCGGCATGGGGCCATCATGACCATCGTGCAAGTCGAGGGGCTGGTCATTGCGCTGCTGGGCTGGGCCTTGGCGATACCGCTGTCACTGCCCATGAGCGTCGCGCTGGGCCGAGCGTTCGGGCGCATCATGCTGCCACTCGCGGTGACGTGGATGCCCGATGTCGCCGGTGTCGTGCAGTGGTTGGTCGTGGTACTGATCGTATCAGTCGTCGCCTGCGCGTGGCCGGCATGGCGCGCCACGCGTATCACCACGCGCGCCGCACTCGCCTACGAGTAGCAGCGGCGCCAAACCGCTACTTCCACACGCAAATCTCGTCGAGTGGCTTGCGGGCGATGTCGGGGACTCGCGCGTCCGCCGCGGGATATCCCACCGGCATGACCAGCATCGCCTTCTCATTCGTCGGCCGACCCAGCAGCTCCGACAGGAACGTCATCGGATTGGGCGTGTGCGTGAGGGTCACCAGCCCCATTTTATGCACCGCCGCAATGAACAGTCCGGCCGCAATGCCACACGATTCCTGCGTGTAGTAGTAGGTGCGCCGGTCGCCGTCTGGCGATAGTCCATACGCCTGTCGAAACAGCACCACCAGCCACGAGGCGTCCACCAGGTGCGGCTTGTGCTGATCGGTCCCCAGTGGCGCCAGGGCATCGATCCACTCCTGCGGTGCGCGTCCGTTGTAAAACTCTCGCTCTTCCTCTTCCGCCGCACGACGGATTTCCGCCTTGAGCGCGGGATCGGATACAGCCACGAATGTCCATGGTTGCTGATGCGCGCCACTGGGCGCCGTGCCGGCGGTGCGAATCGCGTACTCGATCAGCTGTCGCGGAACGGGCTCACTGGAAAACTGCCGAGTCGTGCGACGCAGGTTCATGCGTTCGTAGAACGCGCGGGCCCGCGCCTGCGACTCGTCGAGCGACACGCGCTCGAATTCCAGGGGAACGAATGGATGCTCAGACATGATGTGAGCCCCGCGGGTTGAATGAGCGGATGACCTGTTCCATAAGCAGCGGTTTTCGGACGTGCCGGTCAAGAGGGCACAGACTTCCTGAGCATCGCCGCCATCCGTTCATGAATCAGCGTGATGGCCTTGAGCGGACGGATCATCACCTTAAAGTCCACGATCCGACCGTCCGCATCCCACGCGATCATGTCCACACCGTTGACGCGGATGCCGTCGATGTCTACTTCAAACTCCAGCATGGCGTCCCGCGCGCCGACGACTTCGCGCACATACGTGAACGACTCGTTGAAAAACACTTGAAACGCTGCCGTGAGGTATTGCATGGTGATCGCCTTGCCCACCTGCGGTGTGTGCACGACAGGTGAGTGAAACACGACATGATCGGCCAGCAACGCATCGAGGGCACGGAGATCTCGCGTGCCGACCAGTCGATGCCACTCCGCGATAGTGTTGATACCCATAGTGCGGTCTCGGTAACAATGATCACCCACGAAGGTCGCAAAGGACACAAAGAAACGCTTGTTATCGACGCATGCAGTCCTTGTTGTCCTTGACGGAAACAGCGCTACTCCTTGTCCGACACGAACAACGCGTCGTGCTTACCCGTCGCCAACTCGGCATCAAGGGTCGACGCCAATTTCGTCATGAGCGCCGGGTCCCCTGTTCCCTGCCCCATCGAAAATGAGACCCCGCCGCCGACGGTGGCCATCACCCTCTTGCCATCGATGGTGAGAACGATGTAGAAACCATTCAGTTCGTCCGGCAGTCGCACCGCACCGAGTTTCGCGATCAAAACATCCACCATGGCTTGTCGCAATGCCGCGCCGCCCGGTGACAGTGTGTACTGCGTGACGGCGCCCTCTCGACCAGGAACAAATGAGCCGCGATATGGCAACGGCGTGAACGTCGAACGCGCCGTCAATCGCGCGATACCCGCACCGTCACGTATCCAGACGAAATGGTGCGAAACCCATTGTGGATCAACGTCGTCGCGATCACGAAAACGCATGCGCGACGCGTCAACCGGCAGCGTATACGAGGTGCCAGACTTCCAGTCGCTGACACCGATAACCGTCGGGTCGCTGCCATCGGCGGAAATCCAGACGAAGCTCCGTTCGTCCGGTGACACCGAGACGGGCGGAACACTGGCCACGCGTCGCGCGTCCTCCGAGTCGACGACGGGATGGAATTCCAGCGTGCGCGAATCAACTACGGTGTTGTTCACCAGATACAGACCCGGCACGGCAAATGAGGTCTGATCGATCCATCCGCCAGCATCACCACGCTGTCGCGCGGCGTGATACACTGCCGAATCCGCCGTTAACGGTTCGCCGGGGATGTTTCCATAGCACGTGCCGATCGACGTCGACGTGGCCTTCGACCCGTCTTCAGTGATCAGCAGGCATTGCCCCTCACCAGCGTCGTCGGTGACCTGAACCAGCAACGCGATCTTCGATCCGCCAATCACGGAAACCGCGCCGACCTCCTGATACGCCTCCAGAGGCTGGCCGTGATAGGCAATGCGAAAGGTCGAACCGGCCGTGATTCGCTCCGGATTCATGCGGCGGGAAAAACGACCAGAAACGGTTTCGATCGTGAACGGTCCGATCGCGTCGGTTCGCACCGGATCGGTCGAGCGCATGACGCGATAGCGATACGAGAATCCGTCCGGAAGCGGTGGCGCACCCGGCTTGGCCCTCGGAAACCACTCGCTCCACTCGGCCATCGGTACATTCGTATTTCCTGCCGGCGGCAGGAGAAATCCGCCGAAGCGCTTCGCACCGATACCCACGTCCAGCGAGCGATCGCCCCGCGTGGTGAAGATGCGCGCGGCACCGGGCACGATCCAATGACCGTCCTCCCGTCGAGCAAGATCCACGAACAGCGGACCCTCCTCGCTTTTGCGCGTCGTCCGTCCGGAACTCGAGCCGAGACTCATATAGGGAGTGCCGGGGTAGGCCGCCGGACTCGCGGTGTCCGACGTCGGCCACCGGAACTCGACGGCCAGCCGCAATTCTTGGCCGTCAACTTCCGGCGGCACATCGGCATTCAATCGCGCCACACCGCCAATCGAACCGGCGATCACAATGATCGCCGAAAGAGAGAAGCCGAGCGCTTTGAAGAAGCCGGGGTTTGCTCCGGCCGCGACCGCGCGCGCCGCGATCAGTCCAATGACGCCACCGGCGAGTCCTCCCACCAGCGCCAGTCCCACCACGTAGTACCCTGAACCGCCTTCAAACGATGAAATGCGGTACCAGGTGACGGCCATGTTGGCGATGAACCCGGCCAGCACGAGCCCGACCGCAGCGGACAGTGCGGCGACGATGATCGACAGAAACCAAGTCATGAGGCCAATCTACGCGCCGCCGCGTCGTTCGCAGCGCCGGCCAAGGGCGGCCCCCTTCGCGTTCTACGACTGGTAGCCGACCCCGATGCAGGCGTCGACCCGTACGCATGGCACGCCATCCGTCGCATTCGCCCGGAGCGCGTCGAGATACGCGCGTCCCACTGTGGCCGTGCGCTCAGGTCCAAGTGTCTTGAACAGATACGCCAGAGGCGGTGCCGAGCTCGTGAAGTTGGCCCAGAACGTGTCGGGCGACTCCACACGCAGCGTCCGCGTCGATTCCGAAACCTCCACGCGATGGAATCCCGCCCGCTGCATGTGCTCGCGCAGCATCGGAGTGCCGGCCAGTCGCGCCCACACGGGCGGTGCGGCCGGCGGCTCGAATTCCGGAATCACCGTGCGGATCGCGCGCATGACGCCGGTCATCAGTGCCAGCTTGCCGGGATCACTCCAGCAAACGACCGCGGCGCGGCCACCGGGTCGCAACACGCGGCGCATCTCGCTGAGCCCTTTGGCAATGTCCGGAAAGAAGATCAGGCCCAACACGGAGGCGCTGGCATCGAACGACGCATCGGGCACATCAAGCGCCTCACCATTCATCACTGCCGCGCTGATGTTCGTCAATCGTCGCTCGACGATGCGCTCACGAATGCGTGCCACCATCCCGGGCGCAAAGTCGGTGGCGAGCACGTCCGCACCAGCGCGCGCCGCCAGCAGACTGAAGGCACCCGTGCCCGCCGCGACATCGATCACACGATCTCCGCGCGACACATTCAGCAGCGTGAGCGCGTGCGCCGCGAACTGGGTGCTCAGCGATTCGAACGACTGTTCGTACTCGACGGCAATGGCGCCCCAGTGCGCGGGAACTTGATCAGGACTCAGTGTACTCATCCCACAACCTACTGCCCTGACGGGTGTATCACATCACGGTCGACTTGGTTCGCCCGCTTTCTCATCCTTTCAGGTGATCCCTGCATCGCCCGATTTCGGGAGACGCGCTGGTGAGGTGTTTCGACCCTGAACGACACGTACCATGTTAGGTTGAAGTATCACCGCCGACGATTGGTCGGAGCCTGATCGATGCGTTCTCGGCGGTGTTTGCCGCCAATGTTGGTTGACAGTATTTAGAACTGGAGATTTCCATGCTTATGACCGTCGCAATTATTCTCGTCGTGCTGTGGCTGTTGGGTATGGTGAGCGCCTATACGATGGGTGGACTGATCCACGTGCTGCTGGTGGTGGCAGTCGTCGTGGTGCTTGTGCGCCTCATTCAGGGTCGGAAGCTCATCTGAACGCCGAACGCCACCGTCGCCGCGCGTCGGGCGAGTCCGCCTGACGCGCGGCGGAGTGGTTCCACGTGAGCATGATGGGGCGTAGCGACCGCGCGCGCGCGGAAGCCTCCGAGGAACTGCTGGTTGGTCCGATCCGGGGTGATCTGCTGGGGGCGGAGCATCTCGCGGCGCGCGCGCGCGAGGTGGCGCGCGGACAGCGCATGGTGGTCGGACGCACACCCTTGCGGCCGGCCCGATTGCTCGCCCGCCTCGCGGACACGCGGCGGGTGCTCGAGGACGCGCACGAGCGACTGCTCATGGGGACCGCGCAAGACGACGATGCCGGTCCTGCCGCCGAGTGGCTGCTGGATAACTACCACATCGTGCAGGAACAACTGCAGGAAGTTCGGGCCAGTTTGCCTGGCGGGTATTATCGCGAACTTCCCGAACTCCTCAGCGGTCCCCTGACGGGCTATCCCCGCGTGTACGAGATGGCGATCTCGCTGATCTCGCACACCGAGGCCCGCATCGATCTCGAGAACGTCGACCTGTTCGTCGAGTCGTTCCAGACGGTCACCCCGTTGTCGATTGGTGAGCTCTGGGCCATGCCGGCGATGCTGCGACTGGGTCTGATCGAGAGCGTGCGACGCATGACGCTGCGAACCGTCCAGCGACTCGATGAGCGCGAACTGGCCACCCACTGGGCGGATCGCATTCTGACGGCCAGTGCGCGCGGGGGCACCGAGTTGCGCAATGCGCTGCGTGAGTTTGCCGACGCCGACCACGCCCTGACTCCGCACTTCGTCGCGCGATTGCTGCAAGTCCTGCGACAGACGGACGGCGCGTCGCCGCCGCTCAAGTGGTTGGAGCACTGGATGCGCGAAGCCGGCGCCGCGCCGGAGCACGCCGTGGCGGAATCGGCGCAACGACGGGCGCTCACGCAGATCATGATGGCCAACAGCATCACCAGTCTGCGCAACATCGGTCGACGCGATTGGCGCGTGTTCGTTGAGCATCAGAGCGTGATGGAAGCGGTGTTGCGTGAGGACCCCTCCGCCTTCTATCCGTTGATGACCTTTGCCACGCGCGATCAGTATCGCCACGAGGTCGAGCGCATCGCGAAACAAACCGGTCATCGGGAGACGTCGGTGGCCCGTTGGGCGATCGACCTCGCGCGCCGGCACCACACATCCCCCGCCAGTTCGAACAGTCTGCCGGAAGCGCATGTCGGCTTCTATCTCCTGGACGACGGGCTGGCGGAGCTCGAACACACGGCCGGCTACGTCGCGACACTGGGCGAGCGCTTCGAGCGCGCCGTGCGCGGACGGCCCAACGCCGTCTTTCTCGGCGGCTTGTCGCTCTGCACGGTCCTGGCCGTGTCGATCGTGGTGCGGTTGGTGGAATCGGACGCGCGCAGCGCGTTGTGGTTGCTGTTGCTGTTTGCGTTCCTGCCCGCCCTGGACGTCGCGGTCAGCGTCTTCAATCAACTGGTATCCGCCTGGCTGCCGCCGCGCGTGTTGGCACGCATGGACTTGTACGAACTCGGTGTGCCAGCGGAGTACCGAACGGCCGTCGTGATCCCGACGCTGTTCGGAAATGTGGACGATGTGCGTGAGGCACTGGACAATCTGGAAGTGCAGTTCCTCGCCAACCGGGAGGCACATCTCCACTTCGCCGTGCTCAGTGACTTTACGGACGCGCCCACCGAGACGACGGTCGGCGACGACGCGATTGTCTCGGCCGCACTGGCTGGCGTGCGCGCGCTGAATGAGCGGCACGCAACCGGAGAGCCCGATGCGTTCTACCTGCTGCATCGGCCTCGTCGATGGAACGCGGCACAGGGCGCGTGGATGGGATGGGAGCGCAAGCGTGGTAAGCTGTCGGAGTTCAATCAGCTCCTGCGCGGCGGTGACGCCACCGCCTTTTCCGCCATCAGCGGCGACATGACTGCGCTGCAGGGCGTGCGGTACGTCATCACGCTCGACGCCGACACCGTGCTCCCACCCGATGCCGCACCGTCCCTTGTGGGCGCGATGGCCCATCCGCTCAATCGCGCCGTCTACGATCCGGCGCGACACCGCATCGTCCGCGGGTACGGGATCCTCCAACCGCGCGTTGGCATATCGCTTCCCAGCGCCCACCACACGCGCTTTGCGTCGATCGCCTCTGGGCACCCGGGTGTTGATCCCTATGCGACGGCCGCCTCCGATCTCTATCAGGACCTCTACGGCGAGGGGAGCTACACCGGAAAAGGCATCTACGACGTTGACGCATTCCAGCTGGCTACGCACGGGCGCTTCCCCGACAACACGTTGTTGTCGCACGACCTGCTGGAAGGGAATTACGCGCGCGCAGGACTGGCAACCGACGTGATGGTGTACGACGACGCCCCTTCGACCTACCTCGGCAATGCCACACGCGCGCACCGATGGATTCGCGGCGACTGGCAACTGCTGCCGTGGCTGCGCCGCATGGTGCCGGGGCCCAATGGTCCGGAACGCAATCGACTCTCGGTGATCTCGCAGTGGAAGATCCTCGACAACCTGCGTCGCAGTACCGTTGCACTCACCCAGTTGCTCTTTCTGATCGCCGGCTGGACGATCCTGCCGGGCTCCGTCGTGCACTGGTCGTTGCTGGGGCTCGGCGCCGTCATCGCGCCGTGGGCGAGCGTGCTGATTCGAGCGCTCGTGCAGCCGCCGCGTGACAAGTCGTGGCGCGCCTACTATGCCGCGGTTGGACAGGATGCCATCGTGAGCGGCCAGCAGGCGGCCGTGGCCCTGATGTTTCTGCCGCATCAGGCCTGGGTCTCGGTCGATGCCATCGTCCGCACGCTGTATCGAGTCTACGTGTCCAAGCGACGTTTGCTCGAGTGGCAATCGGCGTCCTTCGTGGAGCGTGCCGCGAGTTCCGGTATCGCCAGTCAGCGCTCGCTGCAGGTGAGCGCGCTGGTGGTTGGTGTCGGCGTAGTGGCACTCTCCGTCACGGCCGTGCGGCGACAGTTGGCGTACGGACTGCCACTCCTCGCTCTCGCGCCCGCCGCGCTGATGGTGTGGGGTATTGCGCTGCTCTGGCTCGTGGCGCCGCGCTGCGCCGTCATCTGGAGTCGGCGCATCGCGCCATCACGTCGTCCGCTCTCGGCCGCCGACCGCGTCTTGGCACTCAGCTATGCCAGGGCGCACTGGCAATTCTTCGATCGCTTCGTCACCGCGGACACGCGATGGCTGGCGCCGGACAACTTCCAGTCGGATCCGGAACCGGTTGTCGCGATGCGCACGTCGCCCACGAACATGGGATTGCAGTTGCTCGCCACCATGACGGCGAGTGATCTCGGGTTCATCTCGGCATTCGAGATGACCGAGCGGCTGGAAAACGCGCTCGCCACGATGGTCTCGCTCGCCCGCTATCGTGGCCACTTCTACAACTGGTACGACCTCAACGATCTGCGCGTGCTGGAACCACGATACATCAGCACCGTGGATAGCGGCAACATGGCGGGACACCTGATCGCGCTGCGACAAGCCTGCCTCGCGCAGGCGCTCGCGGAGCCCGGCGTGCGCGATCGACTGCAACTGGTGGCCGACCAGGCATATGCGCTGGTGATGGAGATGGATTTCTCGTTCCTGTATGACCAGAAGCGGAAACTGTTCACGATCGGATTCCATCCGGATTCGTTCACCGTCGACGACTCCTACTACGATCTGCTGGCGTCCGAGGCGCGCCTGGCCAGCTTTGTGGCCATCGCGAAGAACGATGTGCCGGTGGAACACTGGTTCCGTCTGTCGCGTTCGCTCAATCGAACCGCCGGCGCGACCGCGCTCGTGTCGTGGAGTGGCAGCATGTTCGAGTACCTGATGCCGGTGCTCGTCATGCGCTCGTTGCCGTTCACCATGCTCGATCAAACCTATCACGGCGCGCTCGACCGACAGCGCGCCTACGCGCGGCTTCGCAACGTGCCGTGGGGAATCAGCGAGAGCGCGTACAACGTCCGTGATCGCCACCAGACCTATCAGTATCATGCGTTCGGCGTGCCGGACCTCGCACTCAAACGCGGACTGGCACACGATCTCGTCGTCGCGCCGTACGCGTCGGCATTGGCGGCCATGATCGATCCGACTCGCGCGCTCGCCAACTTGCGTGTCCTCGAGGCGAATGGCGCGCTCGGCGCCTTCGGATTCTGCGACGCCATCGAGTACACGCGGCCGGCTCCCGGTGAGCGGTTCGCGCTGGTGGGCGCCTATATGGCGCACCACATCGGCATGTCGCTGGTGGCGCTGGCCAACGTGATCCTCAACAACCGCTGGCAAGATCGCTTTCACGCCGACTCGCTGGTTCGATCGGCGGAACTCCTCATGCATGAGCGTGTGCCGCGTCGTCTGGTGCTGCAGAGCGCGCAGCAAACCCGCATCGATGACGCGGCCACGGACAAGTCGGATGACCGACCGGTCGTCCGCGAAATCGACACGCTGGAAACGAGCGCACCCCGGATCGCGCTGCTGGGCGCCGTGCCCTACACCGTCATGCTGAATCACAACGGCAGCGGCTACAGTCGATACCAGGGATTGGCCGTCACTCGCTGGCGCTCCGACGGTGCGCGCGACGACGCCGGACAGTTCTGCTATCTCAAGGATATTGGCAGTGGTCGCGTGTGGTCGTCAGCATATCAACCGATTTGTCGGCCAGCCGAACGCAGTCATGCCTCGCTCGGCTCCGATCGGGTGACGCTGACGCGCGTTGACGACAATATCGAGACGTGCACCACGATCACGGTCGTTCCGGGCGATTCCGCCGAAGTGCGATGCGTTACACTCACGAATAGCGGACGCACCGCGCGCGATATCGAGCTGACCAGCTATGGAGAGGTGGTCATGACCCCTCCCGCAAACGATCGCGCACATCGCGCGTTCTCCAACTTGTTTGTGGAGACGGAATGGCACTCCTGGTGCAACGCCATCACCGCCACCAGACGTCCGCGCACGCCTGACGAACCCACCCTGTGGTGCGTGCATGTGATCGACGCCGGACATGATCGCATCGGCGGGGTGACCTGTGAAACAGACCGGGCGCGATTTCTGGGTCGGGGACGCAGTGTCCATGATCCCATCGCCATGGAATCCGACGGCCCACTCTCGGGATCCACCGGCGCCGTGCTCGATCCGATCTTTGCGTTGCGCACGCGGGTGCGCGTGCCTCCCGGCCAATCGGTGAGTGTCGCGTTCACAACGCTCGTCGCTCAGAGTCGCGCGTCGGCGTTTGCCCTGGCCGACCGCTACCACGACCCACACGCAGCGCGACGAGCGCTGGATTTTGCCTGGTCGGTGGCCGAAAGCGAGCATCGGGAGTTGGGCATCACCTCCGCCAGCGCGGCCGACTTTCAGGATCTGGCGACGCAGTTGCTGTATCGTGGTGGATCGCTCGCCTCGCCACTGGACGAGGTGCGACGGAATCAGAGCTCCCAGCCGCGCCTCTGGGCGCATGGTCTGTCCGGGGACTTCCCCATCGTCCTCGCCACGATCGATTCGATGGACGGATTGTCAACACTGCGAGACCTCTTCGTCGCGCACGGATACTGGCGTCGTCGCGGACTGACGGTCGATCTCGTCGTCATCAA
>JBEBIR010000248.1:0-5834 GCA_040080315.1 Gemmatimonas sp. | reverse complement strand
CACCACGCGATGGAATCGGTGTTGGATCATGAGGTCCGTTCTGGAAGCACGTGGATGTATACGGTTTCGCGGTCGCTGGTCACGCGATAGCGCGTGAGCGCGCGCTGGGTGGGTCCCTGCAGCACGTCGCCGGCAAACGTGTACTCGCTGCCGTGACAGGGACACACCAGCTTCTCGGCGCCGGGTTCCACCTGACAGCCACGATGCATGCAGCGCGTCGAGACGGCCGTGAACTCTCCGGTGGTGGTTCGGCGTACAAAGATGGGCAGATCGGCGCCCGGATCCTCGACGAGCAGCCCAGCGGCCACGACATCGACGACGGGCACGGCCAGACGGTCGCCAACCACGGTTGGTGTGGCGTAGCGCATGCGCGCGGCGCAACCGCCCAGAATTCCCGGCAGTGCAGTGCACACCAGGCCACCGGCGAGCAACTCAAGCTGCTGCAGAAAACGTCGACGGTCCTGCATCACAGTGACCGCAGATAGGCGAGCAGGCGCTCCTGCTGCGTCGACGTGAGCGCGTTGAACGCCGCGCGACTCCGCGTGCCTTCGCCACCGTGGTACCCAATCGCATCGCGGAGCGACTTGGCGCGACCATCGTGCAGGTAGTGCGCCGTGCCACCCTGTGCGCGTTCGGCAAGACCGACGCCCCACAAAGGGGCGGTGCGCCACTCCGACGGCAACGCATCACCCTCGGTGTAGCCATCGTCGAGTTCGGACCCCATGTCATGCAGCAGCAGGTCGGTGAATGGCGCGAACTCGATGTTGTTGAGTTGCGGCACATCGGAACGCCCCGTGCGCAGAGTCGCCACGTGGCACTTCACGCATCCCACTTGCACAAACAGTTGCTCACCCTCGCGCACCACCGGCGAGTCGGCATCGCGACGCGGTGGCGCGCGCAGCGTGCGCAGATAGAACACCACTGCGTTCAGCGCACTGGTGGAGAGTTCCGGGTCGGCCACTCCGTCACCGCCCTGTGCGCCGATCTGGCGATTGTACAGGTCACGCGGAATGAGGTCACTGGTGATCCCCATGTCTTCGGAGTAGGCGAACACCGACTGATGCAACAGGTTGATGGTGCGCGCCTTCTTGCCAAAGCGGCCGACATACTTGCCATCAATCGGCACATGTCGCGTGGTCGCCGCGCCGGCCGCAATGGTGGACACCGACGCGATATCGGCAATGAAGTCGGTCGAGTCCACCAGCGACAACCGACCGGAAATGCCGTCGGCATTCGCGTCGGTTGGATCGGCCAACGCGAGAATCGTCGCATCCTCCACCGCCTCGAGATACCCGAGACCGGTGACGGCAGGCGCCGTGAAGCGCGCGGTGGCGGTCGCGCCCACCGGCACGCGCTCCGACAGGTAGCCGAGAATCGCGCGATTCTGCAATTGTGGACCTCCCTCGTCGCGCATGTGATCGAACGCGCTGGCGGGCCCTCGGCCAAAGCGCGTAATGTCGAACAGCGGATGGCCTTTGCCGTCCCCCACGTGACAGGACTCGCACGAGGTGGCCACAAACAGCGGCCCGAGTCCGTCGGTGGGCGCGAAACGACGGGCAAACTCCGCATCACCCTGCGCGTGGACGGCCACCTGACTCGACGTCAGGTCGTCAATCGGTCCATCCAATGCGATGCTGGCGTCGGGCGCCCCGGGCAGGAAGGGGTCGCCGCACGACGCGAGCGCCGCCACGGAACAGGCGGCGATGATGACCCGCAGGTACCAACGAGGCATTGCAGCACACTCCGCGGAAGACGCCCGCACGGTTCGTACGGGCGTGATATTACTTTACCTTCGCCTATTCACAAACTTAGGTTACACTAAACTACAGACAAGAGCAAGGGCGACCTTCAACGCCCTTCGCCGCCATGCGGCGCCCGCGGGTCATCGAGTTCCCTGCGACTCACGGCACGACCGTGGTGGTGGCGAGTCGTTTCACCATGGTGTACCAGAACGCCACGGCGTCGTGATAGGCCTTCACGCCCACGCGCTCTTCCTGTCCGTGCGCGCGACTCGGCTCCGCCTGTTCGAAAAACAACGACGCGACGCCGTAGGTCGGGATACCGGCGTTGCGCGTGAACAGTCCATCCGTGGCGCCGGTCGACATTTCCGGTACCACCACCGCGCCCGGATAGCGTTCCGCCGTGAGCGCCGTGACGACCCGCATCACGTCGTCGCGCAACGGCGATGGCGGACTTGGCGTCACGTCGCCTGACAAGGTGACCTTCGCGCCGGCGCCGATGACGCGTTCGATGGTGGCCCGCACCGAATCAACCGATTCATCCGGAAGCACGCGACAGTTGACGAGCGCCGATGCCCGCTGCGCGAGCGCATTGTCGGCGTGCCCCCCGTCGAGACGAGTCGCCACGCACGTCGTGCGCATGACCGAATTCCAGTAGGGGTTCGCGGCGGACAGTTTGGTCGCGGCCGCCGTATCCATCGGCTCGGCGGTGACCGCGCGCATGAGCGCCGCGATATCGGGCGCTTGCGTGGCCGCGCTCTGCACAAAGTACGCGCGCGACACTTCGTTCAGTCGACGTGGAAACTCAAACGCACCGAACGCCGCCAGCCGCGCGCTGAGTTCGTAGATCGCGTTGTCGCGCCGTGGCACCGAGCTGTGTCCGCCCGGGTTGGTCACTTCAATGCGCACATTCGCGAATACCTTTTCGCTGGCCTGCACAGAGTTCGAGACCGCTTTCCCCTTGTCCAGTGATCCGCCGCCCGCGTCGGTATTGAGCGCGTACTCGACATCGAACAACGCACGATGGTGCTTGAGCAACCACGCCATCGAGGCACCATCCGTTTCCTCGTCCGCCGTCAGTACGGCCACGATGTCGCGGTCCGGTACCCATCCTTCTCGTTTCCAGCGCACGAAGTTGGCGACGATCGTCGCCACGCCGGCCTTGTGGTCTTCGGCACCGCGTCCGTAGTACCAACCATCTTTCTCGATCATCGTGAACGGATCGAACGGCCAATCGGCGCGAATGGCCGTCACCACGTCGAGATGCGCCATGAGCAGAATCGGCTTCTGTCCCGTGCGACGTCCGCGCAGTCGCGCCACCAGCGCGGTCAGCTGTGGACGCGGCCCGAGCAGTTGGACGTCGGCCGCGGGATACCCGGCCGCGCGCAGCCGCACGGCCATGGCGCGTGCCGCTCGCGGAACGCCGAGTGTGCCTGACGTGGTGTTGATATTCACCAACTCCCGCAGGATTTCTCGCGCTTCGAGTTGCTCGCGCGGAAGCGCTGGCGCAGGTGACTGCCGAGCCGCTGCGGTGACGGGAAGTGTGCTCGCCAACAGGAACAGGTGAATGAAGAGGCGCATGAGCCGTGAGGATGGGTGGGAATGATGCTCGGCGACCGCGTAATCTGCCCCATCTTCCGTCATGCGCGCCATCACTGGCGCGTCAACTCAGCGCATTTGCTCGGCCCATCGCACCAGCAGCCGCGAGTGCAGGCCATACTGCTCGTATCGCCTGCACGCATCGCGCAGCAGGGGGCGGGCGTCGGTATTGCGTCCAAGCCGCGCCAGGGCCACGCCACGTCCGCATTCGGCACCGGCGAGGTCCAGGCTTGATTCCCGCGCGCGCGCGCGTCGTATCGTTGCCGCCGATGTGAATTGCGCCAACGCGACTTCGGGGCGCGATGCCGCCAGTGCGGCCGTGCCCAGCCGTTCTTCATGCATGGCGCGGAAATGGTGACCATCCGGATACGTGCGTCGCATGCCCGCATCGATCGACTGAAGGACCGACCATGCGGCCGCGGTCTCGCCGCGCGTGAGCATGATTTCCGCCCGTGTATCGAGGATTGCCAAGGTGTCCAGATCACCGCCGCCGGCGCGCCGGGAAAGGGAGAGCGTGCTGTCCATCAACGCCAACCCCTCGGCGAGCCGCCCGCGCGTGGCCGTAATGGCCCCGAGGTTGAACATGGTATTCAGCACAGTGGCATGCGTGGGCTTCACATGCTTCAGTTCCAACGCCAGCGCCCGACGGAAACCGTGTTCGGCTTCTTCCAGGAATCCTCGATACGCTGTGATGACGGCGACGTTTTCCTCAGCAAAGGCGATGGCCATATCATTCGGGGTCACTTGCCCGCGCTGCATCGCCAGTATGTCGCGCGCCATGCTTTCGGCAATCGGGTAGTCGCCGTTGTCGCGCAGCGCGCCTGCCAAGTTGCTTGCCACCGCGAGTCGGTTGGGATGATTCGACGGCAGCAGCGCGTCGAGGAGCTTCAGCGACTCCTCGAACAGCGTGATGGCCTCCTGAATATTGCCCACCCCCTGCTTGCCGATGCCCAACGCGTTGAAATTCGCGGCGCGTTCGATTGGCGTCGCTCCCGGCGACGTGGCCTCCTGCTTCATGAGCAGCTCCAACGCGCGCTGTCGAGCCTCAAGTCCTTCGGTTCGTTCAGCCAACTCGCGCTCGGCCACCAGTATGTCCGACGCGCGCGCGCCCGCGCGACGAAGCCGCGTGGTCGACTCGCGAAACATCGGCAAGGCTTTGGTCAGGCCATCGCGCGCGCCGACGGCACGCGCCAGTTCATGATACGTCTGGGCCACCTCCAGCGAGTCTGATCCGCGGGCCGACATCATGTGATCGTACGCGCGACGGAGCACCGCCTCCGCCTCATCCAGTTTGCCGCGCGCCACATGCATGTTGCCCAGCACACGCAGGATGCGACCCTGCACGAATGGATCGTCTCCAAGCGAGTCCACCAGCGTTTCGCCAACCAGCAACAGCTGTGGCACGCGCAGGGTATCGCCGCCGGGCACGGCCAGCGGATTGGCGCGCGCGAATATCGATGTCAGGAATCGAACGACCGCTTCGGATGCGGCTTGCTGTTGCTGTGCTCGATCGCGTTCGCGCGTGATCGCGCGCGCCTGCCACGTCATGCCGATGGCGAACAGCAGCAGCAGCGATGCGATCACGCTGCCGGCCACGACGGCCGCGCGGTTGCGACGCACGAACTTTCGCGCGCGGTACGACCAGCTGTCGCGTTCTGCGCTGACCGGCAACCCCTTGAGGAATCGTTCAATGTCGTCAGCGAACTGCCCAACCGATGCATACCGACGCGCGGATTCCTTCCGCAGCGCCATCATCACGATGCGGTCGAGGTCTCCGCGCAGTCGACGCGCCCACGGCGCACCCGGCGTCACCGCGCTGGGCACCAGTGGTTCCGTCTGCAGAATATCCTTCTCCAACTCTGCCAGTGTTCGGCCAGCGGCCCGGTGCGGTTTCGCGCCGGTCAGCAGTTCGTAGAGCAGGACTCCGAGCGCGTAGACATCCGTGGCCGTGCCTACCGCATCGCCGCGAATCTGCTCAGGCGCGGCGTGTTCCGGCGTGAGCAGGCGCAGCTCGGAGCGTGTCTCGGCACCGGTGAGGGCATCACCACCGGACATCAACTTGGCAATGCCGAAGTCCAGTAGTTGCACATCGCCGTCGGCGGTGACGAAAATGTTCGACGGCTTGATGTCACGGTGCACCACCAGTTGGCCGTGCGCGTATTGCACGGCCGTTGTCACATGAGCGAACAGCTGCAGGCGTTGCTCGAGCGTCAGGCTCCGGGCCGCACAGTAGGCGGTGATCGGCTCGCCCTCGATGAACGGCATCACCAGGAACGGACGTCCGTCCGTGGTACTGCCGCCGTCGAGAATGCCGACGATGTGCGGATGGTTGAGGCGCGCCAGAATGCGGCGTTCCACTTTGAAGCGCCGCATCAGTTCCTGCGACGCGAATCCGGCGCGCAGCACCTTGATGGCCACCGATTGCTCGTAGTCGCCATCCGCGCGTTCACCACGATACACCTCGCCCATCCCACCTTGCCCGATCAGGTGATCGAC
>JBEBIR010000247.1:0-5838 GCA_040080315.1 Gemmatimonas sp. | reverse complement strand
TCCTGCTGTTGCGTCATGAGCCGCAACTCGACGCCAGCGGCGCCGTGGTCGGCGCGCGCGACGTCCAGTGCGACGGCCCGCCCGACGGCGGCTACGGCTGCTTCGATTGCGTGCATGGCGCGATGGCGCCGTGGGCGCGCGAGCCGTGGGCGCGCGGTCGCCACGTGCAACGCCGCGAAGCCGGCGAGTTCCCGCTCGACGAGACGAGCGGCGAGCAGGCGGGGTTCGCGATGACCGAGCGGCCGCGGCGGCTGGCGGCGGCGCCATCGGCCGATCGACCGCGTGCTCCAGCGCCATCCACGCTTCACGCGCGACACTTCGCTCGCTGTCATTCGGCGGCGCATCGAGATCGGTGTCAGCCGCCTCCTGCACGCGATCCACCCATCCCTGCAGCGCGACCAACGCGTGCCCATCACCCAACGTCAGGAACTGTTGGTGACGCGCTTCACTCACCAAGGCTTGACCGGTGAGCTCCGGCCGACCGAGAACGGACTGCAGCACGCGTTCGGCCGCGTGCCACATCGCCATCGCGCGTGCGCGCGGACGCGCGTGCGCGTCAGGTGTCTCGCGCCACACGGGAGTAGCTGTCGCGTCCGACGGTGACCCTCCAAGGCTGGGTTCAAACACCGCGCGTGCCGCGTCCAGCGCGGCGCGAGGGCTCACCGCACGATGCGTAGCAGGCCGGCGCTCGCGCTTTCGCGCAGGAACGCCTCTGGCGCGTGCGACGCAATACGCAGTCCCGTCGCGCCGTAGTGTCGACGTGCTTCCAGCGCCATGAACTCCTCCAGTGAGCGACCGGCGTCTCGCGCGTCACGCAACGCCTGCACGATCGCATCCCACGTTCCCTCGAACGTGCTGCCGTCGCGCATAATCACACGATGTTGCCCGTCGGGTGCGAACACCTCCGCCGACGAGTATTCGTTCGGCGACTCCGATTGCTGGTGGGCGAGTCCGGACAGCAGCCCACCCAGCGTCTCCAACTGTCCCTGCGCCTGCGTCAGGGCTTCACTCTCCTGTTCCATCACCCGCTGCTCGACTTCGTTCAACACCTCGTCGATCGCATCAGGCGTGCCGGTGAGCTCCACCAATCGCGCCTCCCACAGCTTGAGTTCCGGATGGTCATCGGTCAGGCGATAGACGGACTTCTTCAGTTCCGTGAGACGCCAGATGCCCAGCTCATCCCAGTGATCGTCGGGCGTGGTCCTTTCATACTCGGCCAGCGCGGCCTCAAGTTCGCCCGAGTCATACAACAGATTCGCCAGATACACCCGGGCTTCGGCAAAATCCGTGTCCAGCGAGAGGGCACGCCGCAGCGAACCCATCGCCTCCGCGTCCTGACCCAGTCGGTGCTGCGCGTAGCCCACGCATGCCGCCGCCTCCGCCGAATCCGGCGCGTGCGCCACTGCGCGTTCGAAGTACGCCAACGCATTCTCCACAAACCCTTCGCGGAACAGCGCCCGACCGATCTGCAGCATCAGATCGATGTCATCATCGTAGCCAAGCGCAATCGTGCGATCGAACGCGCGCAGGCCCGCCTCGGACTGCCCGAACTTGAGGAGCACTTCCCCCAAGCCCGCGAGCGCATCCTCGTGCTCCGGATCGAGAATCAACGCCTCCTCGAAGCTTCGTCGCGCCCAGGCGAACTCCTCTCGCGCCAACCGCGCGTATCCCACGCCGACATGCAGTTCGACAGCGTTGGGATAGACCGCCAGACCCTCACGCAGCAAGTCCAGCGCCTCATCATACTGCCCCTCATTGTAGAGGGCATGAGCGCGCTCGTCGTACTCCTCGGAACTCAGGAACGGAGTGGGCATTGCGAGAAAAACCTCCGGAGCGAGCGGGTTACCGGATAGTACCGTACGCTTCGTGCGAAGTTCAACCTCTGTTCAGCTATTTCGAACCTGCAATAACGCCACGGCAATCTCGCCAGCCAACGCGGCATTGGCTTCCAGCAGGGCAAGATTTGTCTGAACCGACGCTCCGCCCGTTTGTCGCTGCACCTCGGCCAGCAGGAACGGTGTGACCGCGGCGCCGCGAACACCTTCATCGGCCGCGTCGCGAAGCGCCGCCGCGGTGGCATTCTCCACCACGCTCCGCGCCAGCGCATACTGCGACGGTGGCGACTGGACTACCAACAGCGAGCCCGCGCGCCCCAGCGCGCGATGCGCCCGCCATGCGCGGGCGATCTGCAGCGGGCTATCGGCGCGCGCCGACAGTGCCAATCCCGTACCCGTTGTGAAGAATCCAGGAAGCTCCGACGTCCGATAGCCCACGACCGGAACGCCGAGCGTCTCCAGCCGCTCAAGCGTCGCCGGCAAATCGAGAATAGACTTGGCGCCCGAACACACCACGATCATTCCTGTGCGGGCCAGTTCGCTGAGATCCGCCGACTCGTCGAACGGCGCGTCGCGGTGCACGCCACCAATGCCGCCGGTGGCAAACACCTCGATGCCTGCCAGCGCACACAGCGCGAGCGTGCCGGCTACGGTCGTGGCACCGTCGGCACCGTCGGCGATGCACATCGCGAGATCGCGCGCCGACACCTTGCGTACATGTGTGCGCGCGAGAAACCGCGTCAGCGTGTCCGGTTCAAGCCCGAGCACGGGCACGCCGTGGTCGATGGCGGTGATGCCGGGAACCGCACCAGTGGACGCCACGGCGGCGCACATGCGTTGCGCCGCCTCCTGATTGAACGGCGGAAGGAGACCCTGCGCCAACACTGAGCTTTCGAGGGCGACGACGGCATCGCCGCGCGCAAGCGCGGCCGCAACGGCATCGGTACAACGCAGCGTCAGGCGGTCGGTCACGCGGCGATCAGGATCCCGCGGGCGCGTCGTCGAACGTGTCGCTCTTTCGAGCCTCAATCAACTCCCATTCCTTCGACGTCGGATCGAATACGGCCATCAGCTTGACCGTTTCGCCTGCCCACACATCGAACACTTTGCCCGTGTTCTGATACACTTTGATCTCGTGTCCATCCTCGAACTTCATGACCACCATCGGATACTGCGTATTGGCGTACTGTTTGCGAAGCTTTTTTGGCGCGTTCATCCGTCTCGGGGTCAGGGGGTGCCGGACTCTTTGCGAAAGTTGGTGACACTCGCGATTTCGCGCCAGCGGGCCAAACCGATCAGGTGACGGTGGAGGAGACACCGGAAAACCGCGCCCATGCGCCCGTCTCCAGAATGTCGTCGATCGCTGCCACGCACGCGACCAGCTCGTCGTCGGTTGTATAGAAGTGCGGAGCCACGCGAATCCCGGCTCCGGGTCGGTAGTCGATGATCACGTCACGCGCGAGCAGCGCCCGCGCCACCTCGGCCGCGTGCGGCACGTCGAAGGCCACCGTTCCTCCGCGGCGTGCGGCGTCGCGCGGTGCGCTCACGCGCCAGTCCCGGGCATCGGCGGCCTCGATCAACCAGGTCGTCTGTCGTACGCTCTTCGCGCGTATGCGCGTGATGCCCGCTTCGGCCACCACACGCGGTCCCTCCATGCCGGCAAACAGCGCCGGGACCACCGGTGTCCCGCCCAACCAGCGCCAGGCACCCGGTGCCGATTGCATGGCCTCGGCAAACGCGAAGGGGGCGCGATGCGCCTGCCAACCGGTGAGTGTTGGTGCGAATCGCTCGCTCGCCGACGGCGCAGCGTAGAGGAAACATCCACCCGGTCCACCGCAGAGCCACTTGAGCACGCCGCCACACAGGAAATCAACGCGGAGTGCCTGCACATCCACCGGCATCACGCCAACGCTGTGATACGCGTCGAGTGCGACAATCGCCCCGACCTCGCGCGCGCGCGCACATACGGCCGCCACGTCCAGCACATACGCCGATCGGAACAATACGTGAGAGATCGCCACCAACCGCGTCTGCGTCGTGATGGCGGCCAGCAACCGGTCCAACGGAATCCCGATGCCGTCGTCCGACGGCACCACGGTCACCCGCGCGCCAAGCCGCGGTGCCAACGCGTCGTATGCATAGCGCACCGATGGAAAGTCGAGGGCGGTCATCACCACCTCATTGCGCTCGGCCGGGAAGTCGAGTGCACTGAGCACGCTGCTCATGGCGTGCGTCACCGTGGGGAGCATCACCACCGTGCCCGCGTCGGCACCGATTAGCGGCGCAATCTGCGACCCCATCGTGACCGGAAGCTCCCACCAACCTTCCGCCCACGCGCGCACACCGCGTGTGCGCCACTGCTCAGTATACTCCGCCAGCTTGTCAGGCACCGTGCGCGGCATCGCGCCCAGGGAATTGGAGACGAGATAAGTTGACGTCGCGAGGATGGGAAACTCGTCGCGGAAACGGAGGAGGGGATCGACAGTGGGCACGGGAGAAAAGTGGCAACCTGGAGCCGAATGCAGAAGTACTGAGCACTCAGTACTAAGTACTCAGTACTCTTTTCTCCTCCATCGCCCGGTACAGCACCGGCAGCACGAACAGCGTGAGTACCGTACTGGTGATCAGTCCACCGATCACCACACTGGCCAATGGCCGCTGTACCTCACTGCCAGGGCTCGTTGACAGCGCCATCGGGATGAACCCGAGGCTCGCGACCAGCGCCGTCATGAGCACCGGACGCAACCGATCGGTAGCGCCACGGCGGACGCGCGCCAGAATGTCGTTTCCATCGTGCGGGTCGTGCCGCAAGTGATTCAGGTGCTCGACCAGCACCACGCCATTCAGCACCGCGATGCCGAACAGCGCGATGAAACCAATACTCGCTGACAGATTGAGATTCAAACCCCGAAGCCAGAGCGCACCGATACCGCCCACCAGCGCAAACGGCACGTTCGAGAGCACCAGCATCGCCTGCGCCACCGAGCGAAACAGCAGATAGAGCAATCCGAATATCAGCAGCAGTGCGGCCGGCACCACGATGACCAGTCGGCCCATGGCCCGCTGCTGATTCTCGTACTGACCGCCCCATTCCAGAAACACGCCGGCCGGAATGGTCACGCTGCGGGTGACTCGCGCACGCACCTCCTCAACGAATCCGCCAAGGTCGCGTCCGCGCACGTTGCTGAGCACCAGCGAACGACGTTGTGCGTCTTCGTGACCAATCATCTCCGGACCAGTGGTGGTGATCACGTCGGCAACGGCGGACAGCGGCACAACCTCCCCGCCCGGCGCCCGGATCGTGAGGCGCCGAAGGGCGGTCGCGTCACGTCGTGAGGCCTCGGGCAGCCGTACCACGATACTGACGCGACGAAAACCGTCGATCAGTTCTGCGGCGGCCTTTGATCCCATCGCCAATTCGATCGCGTCGCGCACATCGGCGACGGACAGACCATACTGCGCCAGCGCTTCACGTCGAACCTGCATGCGCACCTGACCAGAGCCTTCGGCCACTTCGACGCCGACGTCCGCCGACCCCGGCACCGTCGCCACGACGCGCCGAATGCGTTCGGCAATCAGCGCATTCTGCTGGAGATCGGGACCGACCACCTTGATGCCGAGATCCGTCCGAATGCCGCTTTCCGCTTCATCGAGGCGCATGGCCAGTGGTTGGGTAAAGGCAATCCACAGGCCCGGCACCACGGCCAGCGCCGAGTCGAATGCTTGCACCAACCCTTCGGCGTTCTTGGCGGTGGTCCACTGGTCGCGCGGCTTCAGAATGACATACATGTCACCCTCGAACAGTCCCATCGCTTCCGTTGCGAGATCGGGTCGTCCTTCCTTCGTCACAACGGTCACCACTTCCGGAAATCGCTTGACGATTCGCTCGGCCGCGAGCGACAAGCGCGTTGCGTCTTCCAGCGAGACACTGGGCAATCGTCGCGTATTGATGAGGATTGAACCCTCGTCGAGCTTCGGCATGAACTCCGTGCCGATCTTCGAC
>JBEBIR010000246.1:0-5840 GCA_040080315.1 Gemmatimonas sp. | reverse complement strand
CATCTGAATGGCCGATGCATTGCACATCGGCCGGGATGTCCACTCCGCCGAGTCGCATCGGTCCGCCCGGACCAAATCGGTGCGAGTCATAGCCGATGCCCACGCGCATGGAGACGCTCACGCCGCGGCCGTGGCGGTCGCGTCTTGCAGTAGCGAATAGTCCTGCCGCCGACGCGCTGGTGTGAACCCCGCGTCGCGAATCAGGTGCTCAAGTTCCATCGTGGTGGTTCGATGCGTGGTGTTGGCCGCCGACACGACGTTCTCTTCGATCATGAGCGAGCCGAAGTCGTTGCAGCCGTACCTGAGCGCCAACTGCCCGACCTTCATGCCCATGGTGACCCAGCTCGACTGCAGATTCGGCACGTTGTCGAGCATGATCCGCGAGATCGCCACCGTGCGGAGATAGGTGACGGCGTCGGTTTTCGGCATGTGCGACATCGTCGGCGTGTTCTCCGGCTGCAAGGGCCACGTGATAAACGCCGTGAACCCACCGGTACGCGCCTGCAAGTCCCTGACGCGCTGCAGATGCTCGAGTCGCTCGGCGAGGGTCTCGCCAATTCCGTACATCATCGTGACCGACGTCTTCATCCCCTCGTGGTGCGCCAACTCCATGATCTCCAACCAGCGGTCGGCACCGGCCTTCTTGGGCGCCGCAATGTCCCGGACCCGCTGCACCAGAATCTCGCCACCGCCGCCGGGAATGGAGTCGAGTCCCGCGGCCTTGAGTTCGCGAATCACGTCACGCGCATCCATGCGAAAGCGCGTCGCAAAGAAATCGACTTCGCTGGGCGAGAACCCGTGAATGTGAATCGGATGATACTGCTTGATGTAGCGCATCAGGTCGAGATACCACTCGAACGGGATGTACGGATTATGCCCGCCCTGAATCAGGATCTGCACACCGCCCAATGCCTTCGTTTCGTCGATCTTCTCGCCGATCTGTTCGAACGAGAGCGTGTACCCCTCGCCGTGCTTGGGACGCCGATAGAACGCACAGAAACCGCAATCGGCCACACACACGTTGGTGTAGTTGATGTTGCGGTCGACGATGTACGTGACCACACCGTGCGGATGCAACGCGGCACGCACGCGATCGGCTTCCAGGCCGAGTTCGAGCAGCGGGGCGCTCGTGTAGAAATCCAGCACATCGCGCATGGGAGTACTCAGCAAAGTCGGTGGCGTGGACCGGTCACGCCGCAGGGAGAAACGAGAGCGTTCCGTCCGGGACGCGACCCACCAGGAGCAAACGTCGGAAGAATTCCGTCAGTCCCGCCAGATGCGGATAGGACAAGCGGTAGTCGAGTCCCGAAAGGTATTCAACGCACGTCTCCCGTGGCACGCCCGTGGTGAGCGCCGCCTGTTGCGCGAGGTCGTCGAGGTGGTCGAGCCCCCAGTCGCGCGAGGCGATCAGCGAGGCATGTACGTTGAGCGCCTCGCGCACCGGAGCGCTCCGTTGCGCCACCCACACCGCGAACACGAACGGGAGACCGGTCCACTGCTTCCACGCTTCGCCGAGATCGATGCGGAAGGGGTACCGTTCGGCCCATGGACCGCCGCGGTTGGCCTCGTCCGAGAGACGCAACGCCGCATCACCGATCACCAGACGTGCCTCGTGCGGCTCATCGTCGAACCGTGCCAGATCGGCCAACTCGGCATCACCCGGCACGAACGTCGGCGCGCAGCGCCACACGTTTTCGAACAGCAGTTCCAGAAGCGCGGCGCTGGTCATCGAACTGCGACTCACCAGCACCTGTCGACCACCCAGGCTGGTCGGATCACGTCGCGAGAACAGCATGACGCTTCGCACGGGTCCGTCGCTGGTGATGCCCAACTCCGGCAGCAGCAGGTAGCGTGTCGCGTCCCGTGCATACTCCACGGCCGAAACGACGCTCACATCGAGCTGCCCATCGGCCATGAGGCGATTGAGCGTGGTCGGTATGCCGTCAATCAATGCCCCGTCCATCGACACGATCCCGCGGTCGATCCCGCCATACACCGGATAGCAGTTGATATAGGGAATTCGCCCGACGCGCAGCATCACACGTCGCCAGACGTCAGCGCGAGTTCGCTCGACGACACCGCCACCAGCGCGTCGTCGTCGAAGTCACGCAGCACGCGATAGAACGAATCGCGCTCCGCGGGATGTTTGCCCGCACCGCGGATGAGTGTGAGAAGCTCGGGCAGGGTCATGCCCTGCGGGGTATGCGCGCCGACCGCGTGGTATATCTTTTCACGCACCACCGTGCCTTCGATGTCATTGACGCCGAAGTGGAGCGCGATCTGCGAGAGCGCCGGCGTCACCATGATCCAGTGTGACTTGATGTGCTCGAAGTTGTCGAGATACAGTCGGCCGACCGCCAGATTGCGGAGATCGTCGAATCCCGTGCTGGCAATGCCTTCGCGACCCAGTGTCTTTCCGAGTTCGTTATCGTCGGGATGATACGCGAGCGGGATGTACGCCAGAAAACCCCCCGTCTCATCCTGCAGGTCGCGCAACATCGTCAGATGCTGCACACGATCATCGATCGTCTCCACATGTCCGTACAACATGGTGCAATTCGAACGGATGCCCAGTTGGTGCGCCGTCCGATGCACCTCGATGTACTCGGCGCCGCCGAGCTTCTTGTCGGCAATCACGTCGCGCACCGCAGCACTGAACGTCTCGGCACCACCGCCCGGAAGCGTATCGAGTCCCGCCTCGCGGAGCGCGATCAGCACATCCCTGGTGCTCATCTTCTCGATACGCGCCAGATGTGCGATCTCGACGGCTGTGAGCGCCTTGATGTGCACCTGCGGATGCCGCTCTTTGAGGGCGCGGAACATCGTCGCGTAGTAGGCGAGCCCCGCCTTCATATCGAGACCGCCCACAATGTGAAACTCGCGCGTCATGGTGCCATCCGCACGATCGGATTCGGCGAGCACCTGCTCGAGCGTGTAGCGGTAGGCGCCCTCCTCCTTGGGCAGCCGCGCGTACCCGCAGAAGACGCAGGTGGTGCGCAGCACGCAGACGTTGGTCGGATTGATGTGCTGATTGGCGGCAAACGTCACCCGGTCGCCATGGCGCGCGCGATTCGCCGCATCCGCCATCGCCCCCACACCCAATAGATCGGGAGAGCGGAAGAGCGTGACGGCGTCGTCGGCGCTCAGGCGTTCACCATTGATGACCTTCTCACCAATGGGTCTGAGCATCGGATCGCGCAGTCGCGACAGGTCGAACGGAACCGGCACCGGCATCAGGGCGCACCCAAACAGCAGCGCGAACTGTTCGCGGGAACCATCATCGCGATGAACGTCCCGACGGGCCTACGCGTGCCACCGTCGGAGTGCGATGGAAACGTTGTGACCACCGAATCCGCTGCTGTTGGACAGGGCGACATCCACGGTACGCTGACGCGGGACGTTCGGCGTATAGTCCAGGTCGCACTCGGGGTCGGGGGTGTGGTAGTTGATCGTTGGCGGAATGAGATTGTCGCGTATGGCCAGCGCGCAGACCAAAAATTCCACCGCCCCGGCGGCGCCCAGCATGTGTCCGGTCGCCGATTTGGTTGAGCTAATCGACAGCACGCGCGCGTGATCGCCAAAGACCGTCTGGATTCCCCGCGATTCGTTCGGATCATTCAGCGGCGTCGACGTCCCGTGCGCGTTGATGTACTGCACGTCGGTCGTCGCGAGGTTCGCGTCCTTCAAGGCGCCGCGCATCGCGCGCTGCAGCCCCTCATGCGCCTCCGGTTGCCCGGTGAGGTGATAGGCGTCTCCGGTGGCCCGATAGCCCACGATTTCGCCGTAGATCCGTGCGCCGCGCCGCTGCGCATGCTCAAGCTCTTCGAGGATGACCACGCCGGAGCCTTCACCCATGACGAATCCATCACGGTCCTTGTCGAACGGGCGCGACGCTTCGGCGGGCGATTCATTCCGCGTGGACAGCGCCCCCATGTTGGCAAAACCGCCAATCGACATCGGTGTCACCGCCGCTTCGGACCCACCCGCCACCATCACGTCCGCATCACCGTACTGAATGATGCGGAACGCATCACCAATGGCATGTGCGCTGGACGCACAGGCCGAGACCGTGGCATAGTTCGGCCCTTTCGCCTGCAAGCGCATCGAGACAACACCGGCGGCGATATCCGAAATGAACATCGGAATGAAGAACGGCGAAATCTTGGAGGGCCCGAGCGTTCGATAGACGTCGTGCTGGTCTTCGAAGCTGCGAATGCCACCGATGCCGCTGCCGATGATCACACCGATCGACTCCGGCTCGATCGATCCCGGCGTAATCCCCGCGTCGGCCACGGCCTGCAACGACGCGGCAACGGCAAACTGCGTGTAGACGTCAGCGCGTTTCGCCTCCTTGCGCTCCATGTACGCGAGCGGGTCGAACTTCTTGACCTCGGCCGCAAAGCGCACGGAGTACTTCTCGGCATCGAACCGGGTGATGTTGGCCGCTCCTGACGCGCCGGCCAACAACGCCTGCCACGTGGACGCCACGTCGTTGCCGACGGGCGTGACTGCACCTAGCCCCGTGACAACGACCCGCCGACGCATCAGCTCGCGACCTTGGCCTCGAGGTAGGCGACCGCGTCACCAACCGTGCGAAGCTTCTCGGCATCCTCATCGGGAATGTCGATATTGAACTCCTTCTCGAACTCCATCACGAGCTCCACGATGTCGAGCGAGTCAGCACCAAGGTCCTCGATGAAGCTCGCCTCGGGCGTGAGCTTTTCCCGCTCCACTCCGAGCTCCTTTTCGATGATATCCTTGATCTTGGCCGAGTGATCCGACATGGAACAATTCCTCTGGGTTGAGAAGGTAAGATGGGAACTTAGCTACATCACCAGACCGCCGTCCACCACGAACACCTGGCCGGTGACATACCGGGAGAGGTCCGAGGCGAGGACGGCGACCATGCCCGCAATATCGTCGGGCGTCCCCAGGCGTTCGAGGGGGATTCCTGCACTCATGGCGTGACGGGCTTCGGGCGGCATCGCGGCCGTCATATCAGTCTCGATGAACCCGGGGGCGACCACATTCGCCAGGATGTTCCGAGACGCCAACTCCTTGGCGATGGACTTCGTCATACCGATCAGTCCGGCCTTGCTGGCGGCGTAATTCGCCTGGCCCTTGTTGCCGATCAGACCGACCACGCTGGCCACATTAATGATCCGGCCCCACCGGCGCTTCATCATCCCCCGGCTGGCCGCACGGCAGGTGGCGAACGCGCCGCGCAGATTCGCATTCATGACCGCGTCCCAGTCATCGTCCTTCATGCGGATGAGCAGGTTGTCCCGCGTGAGACCGGCGTTGTTGACGAGAATATCCAGCTGTCCGAAGTCGCGTTCCACCGCTTCGACCAACGCAACGGCCTGTCCGACGTCGCCAACGTCGACGGCGTATCCGCGCACTTCGCGTCCCGAGGTCGCGGCGATTTCGGTGGCGGCGGCGTCGGCACGCCTCTGGTCGCGTCCGGTGACGGCCACCCGAGCGCCGGAGGCGGCCAGCGTTTCAGCGATCGCCCGTCCGATGCCACGGGTCGATCCCGTGACCAGTGCGACGCGGCCGGTGAGGTCAATGCGAGGTGACCGTGAACTGTCAGACATGTGCACCTGCCATCTGCATGAGTTTTTCGATTTCGGCGACGGTGCCGCAGGTCGCGGTTTTTACGTTCGGGGCGATGCGACGCGCCAGGCCTGTCAGGACCGCACCGGTTCCGATTTCGACGAACAGGGCGTCCGGATGCATCTTCACCAAGTGTTGCATCACGGTGGTCCATCGCACCGGCGCCGTGAGCTGCTGAACCAGCAGCGCGCGCGCCGTCGCTGCATCGGTGATCGCTTCACCGT
>JBEBIR010000245.1:0-5852 GCA_040080315.1 Gemmatimonas sp. | reverse complement strand
ATTCGTGGCGTTCGCACCCGATGCGCTCTGTCCCTTGGGCGGGTATCCGGGCGACGAGGACAAGGCGCGCGAAGCGTTTGGCAAACTCGAGCAACCCAAGTCGCGCGAAGATTTCGTCGCCGCCGCAGCGTTCCTCAAGGCGCGGCCGGAGTGCACCGGTAAGATTGGCGCGGTCGGGTTCTGCTACGGCGGCGGTATGGTCAACTATCTGGCCACGCGCATTGGCACCGATCTCTCGGCGGGTGTCCCGTTCTACGGTTCGTCGCCCGATGTAGCAGACGTGCCAAAGATCCGCGCGCCACTGATGATCCAATCGGCGGAGACGGACGCGCGCATCAACGCGAGTTGGCCGGCATTTGAGGAAGCGTTGAAGGCGGCGAAGGTGCCCTACGAGCGGCATCTCTATGCGGGCACCCAGCACGGATTCAACAACGACACTACTCCGCGCTACGACGCGACGGCCGCGAATTTGGCGTGGGAGCGCACGGTCGCGTTTTTCAGACTGCACGTTCGCTGAGCCGTGAAGAGACAATGTGCCGGAGGATTGCTCGCGCTTTTCGGAACGCTGGCGGGTGTACCGCTTTCCGCGCAGGGCTATAGCGCCCAGGAATGCCCACCCTGCGCGGGGTGGAACGCGACGCGTGCGCCGGTCAAACTCTTCGGCAACAGTTACTACGTGGGCACGGATGGGCTGAGTGCCATCCTGATTACATCGCCGGCCGGACACGTGCTGATCGATGGCGGACTCCCAGAGTCTGCGCCGAAAATCCTGCAGAGCATCACGGCGCTCGGCTTTCGCGTGCAGGATGTGAAGCTGATCCTGAATTCGCACGACCACTACGATCACGTCGGCGGCATCGCTGAACTTGCGCGCGCCAGCGGCGCCACGGTGGCGGCGAGCCCGTCGAGCGCGGTCACGATGCGCAACGGAAGATCGGGGCCGAATGATCCGCAGTTCGGGCTGTTGCTGCCATTTCCCAAGGTGACACGCGTGGAGACCGTCGCCGACGGCGACACGCTGCGAGTGGGGCCATTGGCGGTGGTTGCACACTTCACGCCAGGGCACACCGCCGGCGGCACAAGCTGGAGCTGGCGCTCGTGCGAGGCGTCCGTGTGTCTCGACATGGTGTACGCGGACAGCCAGACGCCGATCTCGGACGCCACGTTCCGCTATACAGGCGACGCGCGCTATCCCACGGCCGTCGCAGATTTCTCGCGAGGCCACAGCGTGTTGGAACAGCTGCGCTGCGATGTGCTGCTCACACCGCATCCGGCTGCATCGAAATTGTGGGAGCGACTCGCTTCCACCGACGCGGCCGCGGGTCTCAAGGATGCCGAGGGCTGCAAGCGCTACGCGGCGACCGGGCGGGCCGCGCTGGAGAGACGACTCGCGGCAGAGCGCGCGAAACCATAGCATACGCCGTCCGATCGCTCCCCTCCAACCGATTTCCTCAATGCCGCCGACGCGTGTACTACTGGCTTGCAGTCTGTTCGCTTTCGCCGCTGGCGCCGGGATCGTCTACGCCCAGCAGCAGTCACAAACCTCTCGCCGCGAAGAACAGTTCACGAACGATCAGCTGAAAGTCTGGAAGACGACCATCATGCCCGGCGCACCACTGGCGCTGCACCGCCATGAGCACGGCCGTGCACTGGTGGCGCTGACTGACGGGCAATTGCAGGTCACGGACAAGGATGGCAAGGTGCTCGACACGTACCATTTGCAGGCGGGCAAGGCGATGTGGCTGGCAAAGGATCCTCCAGGGCAGCTGCATGCCGATGTCAATCCGGGCACCAAGGCGATCGAAGTCATCGTGGTGCAGCTCCAGCAGGACACGGTGGCAGTCCGCAGGTAGGCGCATCTTTGGTGACGGACCTGCAACCTCTCGCCCACACTTTCGGAGGCTTTCCAATGCGCGGCACGATACTCGTCTCCTTGTTGCTTCTCTTTGTGCCGTCGCACGCGGCGACGGCGCAACGCGTTGAGACCGGCTTCCTCAACCGATCGGCGAGCGTTGGCGGCGCAGCATACAAGTATCAGGTGTACGTGCCCGCTGCCTATGCGTCGCGCACTGACTGGCCCGTCATTCTCTTTCTCCACGGCGCTGGCGAACGCGGATCGGATGGGTTGCTGCAGACAACGACCGGACTTGCTCCGGCGATTCGTGCAGATCCCACACGTTTCCCGGCCATCATCATCTTCCCACAGGTGCCGAAGGACTCTGCGTGGGCAGGCGCGCCGGCCGACGCCGCCATGGTGGCACTTCGACAAACGCTGGCAGAGTATCGCGTGGATGCTGATCGCGTCTATCTCACCGGTCTTTCCATGGGCGGACGCGGGACGTGGTATCTGGCCTATCGCAATCCTTCGGTGTTCGCCGCCGTAGCGCCAATCTGCGGCTGGATCACGCCGGCGCCGCGGTTCACGTCGTTGCCCGTCGTGCCAACTGACAGCGGTCCACAGTTTGACGCGCTCGCTCGACAGTTGCGCAGCGTGCCGATCTGGATCTTCCATGGCGAGATGGATCGTGTGGTCCCGGTGATCGGCTCGCGAGAGCCTGCGGCGGCGCTCAAGGCCGCCGGTAGCAGTGCGCGCTACACCGAGTATCTGGGCACCGACCACAACTCATGGGATGCGACCTATGCGTCCAAGGAGTTCGTGGACTGGCTGTTCGCGCAGCGCCGGCGGCAGTGAGGTCCTTGACGTTCGGTTGCTATCTCGGCGTGCCGCGATAGCAACCGATCGTGTACGGGTACTCCATCGTGGCGTGATAGTGATAGCCCAACGCTCCGTGCGTGTGCCCGTGACACACGTCGAGATCGGCGTTGGTGATTTCGGCACCACCAACGCCGCGGTACCCGTAGAGCGGGAACCCGTCGCGGATGTAGCCAACGATACCAGAGTGTCCGTCCGTGCCAAGCGTGACGTCGAAGCGTTCCGGCACCGAGTGGTAGTGATAGTCAGTCATCGCCGGGTGACCGCCGTAAATGTCGAGAATCTCATTGGCTGCGGCGTCGTTGCCCCGCCCGTCGACGGCGTTGTACATCACGACACCATTCAGTGTCACACCGATCGCTCCCAACGACACGCACGTTGGATTCGCATTCTCTATTGGTGTAGTCGCGAGAGCGAAATTCACCGCACGGGCCGCTGGTATGCCGGGGTTGCCGTCGATCGCGGAGAGCAACGGATACTTGGTCATCGGCCAATCACCGATCTTTCCATCGACCGGCACGTTGGTGGACTGGATGGTCCGCGTTCCGTTCGCGTCCGACACCGTGATCGTTCCTGCCGCGGCGGCCGAGCTGCTGGTGGGCAGGAACGGTTTGGCCAGCAGGTTCCAGGTGCTGGCGGTGGTGTTGATCCACGTGATTCTCGACTTGTTGCTGCCGCCCGCGTTTGGATTTCCCGCCGCGCACGCGAAGAGCTTGCCGATACCGGCAGCGGCGGTGGACAGATCCGCGTCGCCGAGCCGGAGTCTGGTGCAGTCGGGTCCACTATTGTCGGCGCAACGGAGTGGCGAGATGAAGTATTGTGCCAGGGACGTGGAGTTCGGGACGGTGCCGGTTGCGGTATCAGGCGAACTGCAGGCCACCGCAATGGCGGCGAGCAGGGCGGTGGCGGTGAAGGTCAAGCGTGTTTTCACTGGATCACAGTTTGAGGCGAGTCAACCGTTCACGAATCCACGTGGCCATCTCGAGCTCGGAGAGCGAACCGGCTGCGAGCGCAGTCATCGCTTGCACCACCTCGGCCTCCGTCGCGTCGAGGTCCTTTCCGTTCAGGCCCAGAAAGATCACCGCCGTCAAGAAGGCGGCGCGCTTGTTGCCGTCGCTGAACGGGTGTGCCTTGGCCAGCCCGAACGCGTACGCGGCTGCGAGCGTCGCGAGGTCGGTGTCTGACTTGTAGTGCCATTTCTGCCGAGGGCGAGCGAGCGCCGCTTCCAATCCGTTCTCATCGCGCACGCCAGGCAGACCACCGTGCTCCCGGAGCGAATCCAAATGGGCGGCGTCGACGACTAGCCGCGGAACCCAGCGCGGTTCCTTCATCGGCTACTTCGCAAGTTCGCGGAGAGCGTTTCGGAATTTCTTCGCCGCGTGAGCGGCCACGGCCAATCCTGCCTCGACGTCGGGATCGTACGGCGTGAGGAGAATGCCGCGATCGGTTTCAACCGCGAGCACGCGATCGCCGGCTTCGAGATGAAGACGGGCCGCCATGTCTTTCGGAATGGTGGCTCCGATGGAGCCACCAACTTGACGCAGGATAAGTTCGCGGACCATCGTTCCTCCGTAGCACTGGTATGCTATGAAAGTAGCACAGATGTAGAACTGCGCAAGGTACGCCGAGGCTGCAGACTCTTTGTACTCGAACCGCCTTCAGGAGAAACATTGTGCTCCGTCGCCTTGCCGTCCCCGCTGCCCTCGCCGCCTTGTCGTTGAGTGCCTTCGCGTCGTCGTTGGCCTCACAGTCGCGCCCGCGTCCCAACATCGTGCTCATCTTCCCCGACAACCTGGGCTGGGGCGAGGTGGGCGCGTATGGCAGCGTGCGCGGAGTTCCCACGCCCAACATTGATAGCATCGCCGCGCAGGGCATTCGGCTGGACAACTTCAATGTCGAGTTCTCCTGCACGGTGTCGCGTGCGGCGCTGCTCACGGGTCGGTACGCCATTCGGTCCGGCGCGGCGCAGAACACCGGTATCACGCTGTGGGAGGTGACGCTGGCCGAGGCGCTCAAGTCGGCGGGCTATGCCACGGCACTGTACGGGAAGTGGCATTTGGGTGGCACCAACTGGGTGCGGAATCGCACGCCGATTGATCAGGGTTTCGACGACTGGTACGGCATTCCGAACACGAGCAACGAAGCGCAGTGGGTGTCGGCGCCAGAGCTCATGCCGGCCCAAGCCGACACCTCATACATCTGGGAACAGCGCCTCGGCGGTGCGCCAACAAAGGTGAAGGTGTTCGACCTCGACACACGTCGCACGGTCGATCGCGAAGCGGCGCACCGCAGCGTGGCGTTCATCGAACGCAACGCGAAAGCGCAGAAGCCGTTCTTCCTGTACTACCCGATGACGCAGATCCACTTCCCGACACTCACGCATCCCGATTTCATGGGGAAGACCGGTGCCGGCGACATCGGTGATGCGATGATGGATGTGGATTACAACGTGGGACTTGTGCTGAACGCGCTCAAGCGCATGGGACTGGATCGCAACACACTGGTGATGTGGTGCACGGACAACGGCCCCGAGGGACGGCGACCGTGGCGCGGATCGTCGGGCCCGTGGCGCGGCTTCTACAATTCCGTCATGGAGGGCGGGATTCGCACGCCCTGCGTGATGCGATGGGTGGGCACGATTCCGCGTGGTCAGAAATCGAACGCGGTCTTTCACGAGCTTGATATCTTCCCGACGGTCGCCGCGGCCGCCGGGATCGCGATGCCCGCCGATCGACCCATCGATGGCGTCAATCAGCTGGCGTTCCTGCAGCGCAAACAGGCCACGCCGCCGCGCACGAGCGCGTTGTTCTTTACCGGCTCATCCGTGCGGGCGGTGAAATACCTGGACTGGAAATTTCACTACGCGTTCCAGCCCGAGCCGCGGGTCACGGAACCGCCGCTGATGCGTCTCTTCAACTTGCGCGCGGATCCGAAGGAAGAAACCGATATCAAAGACGCCAACCCGTGGGCGCTGAGTCTGTTTGACGGGCTCATTGCGAATTTCAACCAGACGGTCGCGCAGTTTCCGAACGTCCCCGCGGGCGCGCGCGATCCGTACGTACCACCGAAGCCTTAGCGGCGCGTGTACGTCGCGGTGACGGTGTTCACGGTGCCATGCGCGCCGAGTCGTCGCGACTGA
>JBEBIR010000244.1:0-5853 GCA_040080315.1 Gemmatimonas sp. | reverse complement strand
CATCAGCACCATGTGCCACATCCTCTGGCTTGGTGAACTCTTTCGGCGAGTGGCTGATCCCGCCCACACTCGGCACGAAAATCATGCCCATGGGCGCAATGCGCGAAATTTCCTGGGCGTCATGTCCCGCACCACTCGGCATGCGCTGGCGCGACAGACCCAGCGAGGCCGCGCTGCGATCGATCCACTCCATCACCTGCGCGTTCGCGATCGCCGGCTCACTATCCACGAGCCGCTTGAACGCGAACGTGGTGCCTGTCGCCGCGCCGATCGTGCGCCCGAGTTGTTCGAATCGCTCGGTGAAGCGAACCAGCTTGGCATGGTCCAGATCGCGCAGGTCAACCGTGAGCACCACCTGTGACGGAATCACGTTGGTGGTATTGGGAGTGACATTCAGGCGTCCAACGGTCGCCACTTGTCGTCCGGGCTCGGCCATGACGGCGTCGTTTACGGCGACGGTGAACTTGGCCGCCGCCAGCATCGCGTCGTGTCGCTGGTCCATGGGCGTCGCGCCGGCGTGGTTGGCAAAGCCGGTGATGGTGACCTCGAACCAGCGCAGCCCCACGATGCCCTGCACGACCCCTATTTGCAGTCCCGCCTTCTCGAGCAGTCCGCCTTGTTCGATATGCAGCTCGATGTAACACGCGAAATCGCCGGGCTTCTTGATGGCCTCGCGCCAACGCGTGACGTCTCCACCCACAAGACCAATGCCCTCACGGAGAGTCTTGCCGGAACGCGCCACCTTGTCGAGATCGGCGTCGGCAAGATCACCGATGGCCAACTTGCTGCCAATGGTTCCGCCTTCTTCGTTCTGCCATACCACCACATCGAGTGGATGCCGCAATCGCATGCCCTGTTCGCGCAACGAGCGAGCCACTTCGATGGCGGCGAATGAGCCGACCGGGCCATCGAAGTTTCCGCCGTCGGTCACGGAGTCAACGTGCGAGCCGATGAGGATGGGCTTGAGCGCCGCGTTGCTGCCCTCGAGGCGGCCGAAGATATTGCCCGCGACGTCAATGCGCGGCGTCAGACCCGCCTGCCGGAACAGGTCCAGCGTGAACGCGCGTCCGGCGAGATCGGCGGGGGAGTACGCGACGCGATTGATGCCGGTTGGCGTACGCCCGATGGTATCGAACGACGTGAGCCAGCTGTTGAGACGTATGCCGTTCACGCGAAGCGGTGCGCTGGACTGCGCACGCGCCGATGGCCGGCCGACAAACGGCATGGCCGCCAGCGCCGCCGAGTGCGTGAGGAACTGTCGGCGCTTCATGGGGAGCTCCTGTGGACAGGATCGGAGTGACTTGATCGCCCGCGAAACCAGACGCGGTGCAAATTGCTACGGCCGCACCAGCGTGCAGTTGGCGCTTGGCGCATCGGCAATGCTGCCGTTCGCGCACTGGTAGTATTCGTGAAAGAGGCGTACCACGGCCGGTGCTCCGCCCGATGTTGCCTGCGGCAGCGTGCATGACGGGTCCGTTCCGCCGGTACCCGTCTTACAGCCTTCCCATCGGATGAATCGCGACTGATTGACCTGCTGTGCCACCAGATTCACTTCCGTACCGAAAGGGAACCACACCTGAGATCCGAGGGCCAGCGCAGGAAAGGGGCCTCCGCTGGCGCCCTGCGGCACTGTCCGACCCGCTGCGGGCATTTGCAGCAGCGTCCGCACGGTAATGGGCGAGATGCGATAGCCTGTCATGCCGTGTTGCATGACCCGCACTTCCGGCATCGCGGTAAAATCGGCGCGCACATTGTATGTCTTGGCCTGCGTCACGTTCACGCCGCAATCGCCGTGTAAGAGTCCGCCGCTCTGCCCACAGTCGCCGCTGAACGTCACGAACTCGTGCCAATACTTGTTCATCGGAATGATGACGGTCGTGGGGGTGTACACACCGTCGAATCCTTCATAGGCGTACAACGATACAAACTGCCCGACGGGCACGGTAATGTCGCAACTGCCGGTGCTGCCAACGGTCGTGCAGTACTGCAACAGTGCCGCGCGCGGAATGACCGATTCAGCGGCCCGCGTAACGGCGGCGTTCGCAATCGCGTAGCGAACCTCCATGGCGCCCTCGCTTCCGGTGAGGCCGCGAATTTCCAGGTGCACATTGGCATTCTGGGGAAGCCCGCCGCCGCCGGGTGGGGTGCCCGGATTTGTTGATCCACCGCCGCCGCAACCACTCAACGGCACGGTGACGAGAAGCGCGACAAGCAGAATCGGGCTGGTATGCGTGCGAAATGGCATCGCAGGTTCCTCCATGCGGGCGGTAACTAAGTACTAAGCACTCAGTACTGAGTACTGAGTACTACTTAGCTTGCGGGCCAGCGTTCGGCGAGCTCAGCCTTTGGTCCGCCGAAGAACTGAGTACTCAGTACTCAGTTCTGCCCTCTCTCGGCACCACCCGTCGCACGATGATCGTGATATTGTCGGTCCCTCCACCCTCAAGCGCGTCCTGCAGCAACGCCTCGCACACTTGCTTCGCACTCGTCATCGTCGCCAGGCGTTCGGCGATGCGTTCGTCGCTGACGTGCTTGGTGAGTCCGTCACTGCACAGCAGATGCACGTTGCCCCAGTCCGCCGGCAGGTGCGTGACCACCGGCGCTGCTTGATCCCCGCCTATCGCACTCGACAACACATGCGCCAGTCGCGTCTCGCGAGCGGCGGTGGCGGACATGACACCCATATCCACCAGATCCTGCGCCATTGTCTGGTCGCGCGACACCTGGGTGAGCGTGCCGTTGCGCCAACTGTAGTACCTTGAGTCGCCCACCTGCAGCAAGTAATAGTTTGGCCAGACACCCATGTAGAGCGTGAGCGTGGTGGCCATCCGACGGTGCACCCCTTCTTCGGCGCGCGCGCTGAGCACCGCTTCGTGAGCGCGCATGGCCGCGGCCTGCAGTTCCTCGATGAACCGTGATGCTGACGAGTCGGTCCGGTAGTAGCAATCCATGCTTTCCGTGACGTACTGCATCGCCGTCTCGAGGGCGAGCGCGCTGGCCTCCTCGCCGCTGGCCAGTCCACCCACGCCGTCGGCAATCATGGCGATCACGGCGAGTCGTTCATCGCCCAGCGGCAAGCGCTGATGATCGGCGAGGCTGGTGGCCTCGACCTGAACGCGCTTATGAATTGACGCAATCAGGAACGCGTCCTCGTTGTTCTTCCGCACGAGACCTTGGTGCGTCAGGCCGTGCGCGTCGAGTTCGCCGTCGAGGGGTTTTCGAGAAGGATCGGGCATGCGTGCTCCAGCATCGGGAACAGGTTGCACCACTGCGTCAACACGGACGACCCGCTGCGTGGCGGCCGTTGCACCCGAGAACATGACACCTCGCCAAGTCCGGCGCGAGTGTCCGCGTCTGTCGGCCGAGCCGCCCGCTTCCGCCTCACCTACTCCCTGAATTGATTGAGCACTTCAGCGCTTCACGAGTTCCTATGAGTCGAGGGCACCCATGGCTGACATCTTTCATGACCTCCCCATTCAAGCCCCACGGGATCGTGTGTTTCGGGCGGTGAGCACACCTCAAGGGCTCGACACGTGGTGGACGAAGCGATCGACCGGAAGTCCGAGCGAAGGTGCAGAGTACGAACTCTCGTTCGGACCGGAGTGCCACTGGCGCGCGAAGGTCATCCGGTGCGTGCCGGACGTCGAGTTCGAATTGCAGATGGTGCAGGCCGACGAAGACTGGCTCGGCACCCGCGTCGGTCTCCGACTGGAGTCTCGAGGCATCGTCACGTGGGTTCGCTTTTGCCACGTGGGGTGGCCGAGCGCGAACGAGCACTTTCGAATCTCCTCCAACTGTTGGGCACTGTACCTCAGGGTCCTGCGGCGCTCGCTCGAACACGGCGAGTCGGTGCCGTATGAGGACCGCTTGGACGTGTGAAATCCGGTGGCACGGCTCGCGATCGGCGCGTATGATTGCCTCTCGCGCATTTGACTCCCGCAACCCCGATCGCACCATGGACGAGCCCACGCGACGCCGTTTCCTCCAGACCGCGGCCGTCTCCATCGGCGGTGTCGCGTTCGGTGCGGTACCAGACTCGGCGGCCGCGCTCGAGACGGTCACACGGCGCGCCCCCACCGTGCGGCTCGGCGTTGCCAGTTACTCACTGCGCAACTTTGCCCGCCCGCAGGCCATCGCGATGCTCCGCTCGCTGCGCGTGTCACACGTCAATATCAAGTCCGTACACCTGCCCTACGCGGCAAGCCCGCAGGAGTTTACCGATGCGCGTGCCGCATTCACGGCGGCCAACCTCCAGATCGTGGGCGGCGGAACGATCACGTTTAACGCGGATACCGACAGTAGCGTCAACGCCTACTTCGCGTACGCCAGGAACGCCGGCATGCCGCTGATTGTCGCGACGTGCGATCCGTCGGTGCTTCCACGCGTGGAGCGCCACGCGATTCGTTATGACATCAAGGTGGCCATTCACAATCACGGCCCTGAAGACCAACACTATCCGTCTCCCTACGACGTGCTCAAACACGTGCGTTCGCTCGACGCGCGCATGGGCCTGTGCATCGACGTCGGGCACACCGTACGTGCGGGTACTGATGTCGTGGCTGCGGTGCGCGATGCGGGCCCGCGCTTGCTGGATCTTCACCTGAAGGACTTGCGCGACCTGAAGGACGTAGCCAGCCAGTGTGTGGTTGGCGAAGGCGCCATTCCGATCGCCGATGTCCTGCGTCAACTGTCGGCCATGCAGTTCGCGGGATACGCGAATCTCGAATATGAAATCGACGCGGCCGATCCACTGGCGGGCATGCAGCGTTCGCTGGCCTATCTCCGCGGCGTGCTCGCTGGCATCGATGCGTCGCCGACGCGCTGACCGTTGGTGACCCATCGCGTGGGGGCGGGCACCTGCGTGAGATGGCTGACCGGTGCGTGGCTCCTGCTCTCGGCGTGTGATCGAGGTCCCGCGCCTGTGGCACCGGTGTACACCCCGAAGCAGGCGCTCGCCACCTTCAAGCTGCCACCGGGCTATTCCATCGAGCTCGTCGCGGCCGAACCGCTGGTGCATGATCCGGTCGCGATCGACTTTGACGCCGACGGGCGCATGTATGTGGTCGAAATGAGCGGGTACATGCCCAGCGTCAGCGGCGAAGGCGAACACGTGCCCAATGGGAAGATCGTCGTGCTCGAGGACACCGACGACGACGGCAGGATCGACCGGCGCACGGTGTTTCTCGACAGTCTCGTGCTGCCCCGTACCGTGGCGGTGCTCGAACAGGGCATCCTCGTAGGAGCACCACCATTTCTCTGGCTGCTGCGTGATACCACTGGTGACTTTCGAGCCGATACGCGGGTGATCGTGCGCGACGACTATGGCGCCACGGATGCCAACCCTGAGCACAACGCCAACGGCGCGCGCTGGGGTCTGGACAACTGGCTTCACGCCGCGAATGACACGCGCGAACTTCGGCTGCGCGCCGACGGCACATTCGAGTCACGCCACACACCGTCGCTGGGCCAGTGGGGCATCTCCAGTGACGAGTATGGCCGACTCTATCGCAACAGCAACGAAGATCCGCTGCGCACGGATCTCATTCCCGCGCACTACGCCACCCGCGACGGCGTGACCGCTCCATTGCGCGGTCTGTACTCGGCGCTCACGAAAAATGTCGCCGTGTTTCCGTCGCGACGGACGCCTGCCGTCAATCGCGGCTATCGAGAGAAGACCCTGCGAGCCGATAGCACGCTCGCGCACTATACGTCGGCGGGAAGTCCCACGGCGTACGTGGGCGATCGGTATCCGGCCGCCATGCGCCGCAGCGTGTTCGTGACGGAGTCGGCAGGCAACCTGGTCGGTCAGTTCATTGTGGAGAATGCCAACGGTGCGCCGAGTTCGGCGCGGCG
>JBEBIR010000243.1:0-5857 GCA_040080315.1 Gemmatimonas sp. | reverse complement strand
TGGAGCGTTTGGCGGGAACTTTGGGCGTAGGGAGCAGGGTACGGTTCCTAGGACGTATTGACGAAACGACCAAAATCGCCCTGCTACGACGGGCTTGGTCGACACTCTTCGCTTCTCCAAAGGAGGGATGGGGGATCACGAATCTGGAAGCGGCGGCGAGCGGCACTCCGGTGATTGCGTCGAACTCTCCCGGAATCCGCGAGTCAGTGCGGCATGGGGAAACAGGTTTCCTCGTCCCACACGGTGACGTCGCCGCGATGGCAGCATGCATGCGGAGCCTCAGCGCCGAGCGCACGCTCGTCGAACACCTGGGGGTCGCCGCGCGGCGCTTTGCCGAGGGATTCACCTGGCAGCGCGCCGCCGAAGAGACGGCAACCCACCTCCGCGAGGTGGTGGGAATGGGAGGAGGGCACTGATGGAAATCATCCTGCACGCGCACCATGCCGACGTTACGGAATCGCTTCGGCAGCAGGCCGAAGCGGCCATTCGTCGTATTGCCAGTCGACTGCATCGCGTGGTTCACGCGATCATTCGGTTCATCAGCGATGGACAAACCCGCCGCGTCGAGATCGTCTTGAACGGCACGCGCTCACGCGCATTGTTCGCGCAGGCCGATGCGCGCGCCTTTGCGCCGGCCCTTGCCTCTGCGGTTCAGCGATTGGAGAGCCAGGTCGCGCGTGTTCGCACGCAACAACTGCGCCGCAACACACCGCCCGGAGAACGCGCCGGGTGACCCGACGCCTGACCGTCGGTGCGTTGTTCGAGCGGATGAAGGAGCCGCTCGAACTGGAGTTGCTCGGCCCCGACACAGGATTGGATCGTGAGATCACGAGCCCCGAGGCATCCAGCCCGGGGCTCGTGCTTTCCGGATACATCAATCGATTTCCGTACCAGCGCATTCAGGTCCTTGGCGAGACCGAGATCAGTTATCTCCAGTCGCTCGATGACACACAACGCACCACCAATCTCGAACAGTTCTTCGGGTTTCCGATTCCGTGCGCGTTCATCACCAAGCACCTCGATCCCCCGATGCCGTTGTTGGCGCTGGCCGAACGTGCCGGTGTGACGGTCCTGCGATCCAGGCTGAAGACGGCTGAGTTTTACCGCCTCATCAAGCCATACCTCGCAGATCAGTTCGCGCCAACCACGACGCTGCACGGCTCATTGGCCGATGTCTTTGGCGTCGGCGTGTTCTTTACCGGGAAGAGCGGGATCGGGAAGTCCGAGTGCGTACTCGATCTGGTCGAGCGCGGTCATCGCCTCGTGGCTGACGACCTCGTTTTCGTGTCCCGTCGCGGCAACGATGTGCTGATTGGCAAGGGACACGACCTCCAACGCCATTTCATGGAGATCCGTGGCGTCGGTCTGCTGGACATTCCAGCCATCTTCGGCATTCACGCCGTGCGGCAGCAGAAGCGCATTGAGGTGATCGTGATTCTGGAGGAGTGGGATGGGCAGACGCACGTCGATCGCACCGGACTCGATGTCCAGACCACGAACATTCTGGGCGTGGAGGTCCCGCGTATCACGGTGAACCTGAATCCCGGCAAGAACATCACGGTCATTGCCGAGGTGATCGCCATGAATCACCTGCTGCGCTACTATCGGGGGTATGATTCCGCCGCGGCCTTCAATGACCGGCTGATCGGACAGATGCGGCGCGCGTCTGATGTTCAGCGATATCTGCAGGAGGATGACGAGTAGTGGATGGCGAAGGGGAGAAATCCCGGCAGGACATACGGGCACTGATCGCGGCGCATGGCACACTGGCGGCGGGACTCGTGTCGGCCGTCCAGCAGATTACCGGACGTGGCGCGGTGTTTCTGGCGATGTCGAATAGCAGTCTGAGCCTGAGCGATATTCAGGATTCGCTGGCGCGCGCGCTTGACGAGACCGGTGCACGGGTGATCTTCACGGACTTGCCCGCGGGCAGTTGCACCATGGCCGTCCGGAAGCTGATGCGAGCACGCACCGATATCACGCTCGTCACCGGCGCCAATCTGCCGCTGCTGCTCGATTTTGCCATGCAGGACGACGTCGACGCTGTTGCCGCCGCGCACGCTGCGCTTGAGCGGGGACGAGTGTCGATGACAGCGCACGGCGCCTGACACGTACACGCTCCCTTTGCCACTCGCATGCCCATCGCGCTGTATCGCATCGACGATCGACTGATCCACGGACAAGTGGTGGTGGGTTGGGGACAGCCGCTTGAGCTGCGCTTCATTGTGCTGGTGGACGACGAAGTCGCGGCCAGCGAGTGGGAGCAGGAGCTGTACCGCATGGGCGTTCCACCGGAAATGCGCGTCCATTTTCTGGCCGTCGACGACGCCGTTGCCGCGCTGCCTGGATTCCAGTCCGACGAACACGCGGGCATTGTGCTGGTCGGTGATATCGGGACGATGACGCGGCTAGTGGAACGTGTGGCCGGCACCATTCGCGCCGTCAATGTGGGCGGCGTGCATCATTCGCCGGGACGGACGCCGCGCTTGCGGTACGTGTTCCTCACCGCTGCCGAAGAAGAAGGCCTGCGGGCGATCGAGCGATTGGGCGTCGAGGTGACCGCGCAGGATGTGCCAAGTACCCGCCCCGTGCCGCTGGACGAGTTGCTTCACACGACACTTGATGGCTGAACGCATCGTGCGTGTGGCTCACCGTGCTTGAATCCAACGCCATGCAGCTCACCGATCTGCTGGCGCAACTCCTGCCGTTGTCGATACTGGCCGGAGTCCTTGGTCTCGACGTGGTCAGTTTCCCGCAGGCCATGATCTCACGCCCGATTGTCGCCGCGACACTGGCGGGTGCCTTTCTTGGCGCGCCGATCGCGGGGCTGGTGTGTGGTGCGGCGCTGGAATGTCTCGCGCTCGAGTCACTGCCGGTCGGCGCGTCTCGCTATCCGGAATGGGGAAGCGCCTCGGTGGTGGCGGGTGCCATCGCCTCCCGCGGTGTCGAAGGGACGGCGTTGCCCCATCCGGGTGCCTTCGCGGTCGCCGTCGCGGTGGGCATCGCCACCGCGTGGCTCGGTGGTCTTTCGATGATCAAGCATCGCCAGCTGATCGCGAGTTTTGCCCGTCCGCGTCTTGGTCAGCTCGCCGCCGGAAACCGATCAACCGTCGTCGGATTGCAGGTGTTCGGCATGACCGCCGATTTGCTGCGCGGTGCCGTGGTCGGGGCGATTGCCTACCTGCCGGCTTCGCTGCTCGCCGCGTTTGTTGATGCGCGATGGTCGGTGCGAGACGATATCACCCGCGCGTATGTCGTCACCACCGTCGCGGCCGTCGCGGCGGCCTCGGTGTGGAAGGACTTTCACGCAATCAGTGGCACGCGTCGCCTGTTTCTGGCGTCGCTGGCCGTTGGCACGGTGCTGGTGGTGCTCGGTGCTTGAACACGAACTCGAAACTGGCGTGACGCCAGCGCAGGGGGTGCCGGGCGCGGGTATCGAATCCGGGCCACCGCTTGATAGCCCCACCCGACTCGCCATGCTTCTGCGGACGCTCGCGATTCAGGGCTCGTGGAACTACGAAATTCTCGTCGGAAACGGCATCGGTTTCTGTGTCGAGCCCGCGTTGCGTCGACTGCCGGGCGGGGTCGATGGTCCCGCCTATCGACAGGCCCTCGCGCGGCAGTCGGTGTACTTCAACGCCCACCCCTATCTGGCGGCGCTGGCCGTAGGGTCGCTCGCACGGGCTGAGGTCGATCAGGTTGCACCAGCCCGCATTGAGCGCTTTCGCACGGCATTGTGCGGGCCATTGGGCAGTGTCGGAGATCGACTCGTATGGGCATCCTGGCTGCCTGCCTGCTCGCTCATCGGACTCTTGCTCTTCGGGGTCGGCTGGTCGGCGTCTGCGGTGGTCATCGGCTTTCTGGTCCTCTACAACATCGGGCATCTCGGAATCAGGGACTGGGGTCTTCGGGCCGGCTGGCGATACGGTTTGCGAGTGGCTTTAGCCCTTGGACACCCGGTGCTTCGGCATGGACCGCGCTACATTGGACGGGCGGCCGCAGTGTTCGGCGGATTGGCGCTGCCGTTGGCCGTGCATCGGGCCATCGGCGGCGGTCCGCCATTGATGCCCGTACCGATCGGCGTCGCGATTGCCACACCGTTGGTTGCGGTGCTGTTGGTTCGATTGCATGGACGCGCTGAAGGATGGCGCGTGGTCCTGCTACTGCTGGCGATCCTTGTCCTTTACTCGGTGGTCCGTTGATGGCTGAGCGCTCCGTCCAAATCGTCAACAAGCACGGCCTGCACGCGCGCCCGGCGGCCGAGATCGTGAAGGCCGCGTCGCGTTTCGCGTGCGACATCACGATCACGCGTGATGATCTCGAAGTGAACGGCAAGAGCATCATGGGGGTCATGATGCTGGCGGCGGAATTCGGGGCCACGATCACGTTGCGTGCGAGCGGGCCGGACGCCGACGCCGCGCTCGACGCGCTGTCCGCGCTCGTCACCGCGCGGTTCGGGGAGAGCTGAGTGCAGTCAGTTCTCCGCGGCATTCCTGCGTCGCCGGGAATCGTCGTCGGGCCGGTTCATCTCCTGCGCTGGGAGGTGCCGGAGGTCCGCCAGCGCCTCATTGAGGATGCCGACATTGGTCCGGAAATCGCGCGACTCCACGGCGCCTTTGAGAGCGCGCGCGAGCGGCTGCGGCATCTGCGCACCCGCGCGGAGGCACAGGCTGGACCCAAGGAAGCCGCCATCTTTGACGTGCAGTTGTCGATCCTGGACGACCGCTCGCTCACCGAAAGTGTTGAAGCCCTCATCAAGCAGAATCTCGGCGCCGATAAGGCCTTCGATCTCATCCTGCTGGAATGGCGACAGCATTTTGCGCGACATACGGCGCCCATGCTGCGCGAACGCGTTGGCGATCTCATGGATGTGCACATTCGCGTGCTCACCATTCTCATGGGACTCCCCGACCACGATCCGGTCGATGTGCCGCGCGGCAGCAACGCCATTCTGGTCACGCATGACCTGACGCCGTCGCTCACGTTGCAGTTGGACCGCGACTGCATTGCGGCGATTGCCACGGATGCCGGAACCGCCACGGCGCATGTGGCCATTCTGGCGCGATCGCTCGGACTGCCGGCTGTCGTCGGTTTGCGCAACGCGCTCAAGTATCTGCAGGGTGGTGAACTGGCCATTCTGAATGGTGCGGAAGGGACGCTGATGATCGCCCCCAGCGAGGGGGAAATCGCCGATGCGCGTCGATTGGTGGCTGAGGAGGCCGGACAGGCCGATCAATTGCGAGAGCTCGCGCACAGCGAATCGATCACGCTGGACGGCGTGCGCATCGTGGTGCGCGCCAACGTCGACATTCCGGAGGAGTCGGAGCTGGCGGCGCTCAGTGGCGCCGATGGCGTTGGGCTGATGCGCACCGAGTTTCTGGTCGTGCAACGCGCGGAAATGCCGGACGAAGACGAGCAGTGTCGTGCCTATCAGCGCGTGGTGCAGGCGTTCGCCGGGAGACCGGTCATCATTCGCACGTTCGACGTCGGTGGCGACAAACTGCCGGTTGGCGGGTTCCCATCCGAGCAGAATCCGTTCCTCGGCTGGCGCGCCATTCGCATGTGCCTCGACGAGAGCGAGTTGTTCAAGGTGCAACTGCGCGCCCTGATGCGCGCTGGTGTGTATGGTGACCTGCGCATCATGCTGCCGCTGGTGGTCACCGTCGACGAAGTGCGCGAAACACGACAACTGATCGAAGAGTGCGTGGAAGAACTGTCGGCACGTCGCATTCCGTTTCGTGCCGACCTGCCGTTGGGGGTGATGGTGGAGACGCCAGCCGCCGCGATCGCCTGCGATACCCTGGTGCGCGACGTCGATTTCTTCAGCATTGGGTCCAACGATCTGGTGCAGTACACA
>JBEBIR010000242.1:0-5861 GCA_040080315.1 Gemmatimonas sp. | reverse complement strand
GCGGCACGCTGTTACTGCCCCAACGCCTCAGCAAAATACTCCGCGACGCCGATGCGCAGATAGAACGCACGCTTCTGCTCGTGGTCGCGCCGACGTGTCGTCTGCAGCTTGTTGCCGTCGTCTGGCAGCCGATGGAGTTCGGCCAAGGTCCAAGCGATCGTCGCTGAAGCCATGAGCATGTTCCGTGTGTCCTCGGCGATAGAGGTGGCTCGACGACGCGTCAGTCTTGCCCCGAAACGATGCTCGCAATAGCTTCCACCTACGGAGGTGCATATGGAGCTTTCCAAGAAGACCACGATTCTCCTCTCGCCGGAAACGCATAAGCGCCTCAGCGAGCTCGCGGCCCGCCGCGGTACGAGCCTGGGCCAACTCGTGCGCGAGGCGTGCGTGGAGCAATACGGCTTGGTCGATACCGACACGCGGGTCGCGGCCGTTGCTGCGTTGTCGGCGTTGTCGCTGCCCGTCGGGTCGCCCCGCGACATGAAAGAGGAATCGGTGCCCAGCGCAAACGCGCTGATGCCGCGAACGCGATCGCGCTCACAACGGTGAAGGGAATCGCTGCCTGATCGACGTATGATCCTGATCGACGCCAACATCCTCATGTATGCGGCTGGCGCGGCGCATCCTCACAAGGAGCCCAGCGCCCGACTGCTGGAACGCGTCGCACGCGGCGACGTCGCCGCGACGATCAATGCGGAAACCCTGCAGGAGATCCTGCATCGGTATCGCGCCATCAAGCGATGGACCGATGGACGCAGGGTGTACGACCTGGCGCGGCAGCTGTTCCCGAGCGTCGTGCCCATCTCGGCGGAGATCCTCGATCGCGCTCGCGAGTTGCTGGACCACCATCCAGCCCTGATGGCGCGCGACGCGCTGCATGCAGCGGTGGTGATGCATGAGGGACTCGACGCGATCTGCAGCTATGATCGCGACTTCGATGTCATCACCACCGTCTCGCGCATCGAACCCTGAACGGCCCCGCGTTCAACTCAAGGCGACGCTTGGCACGGTGAATCGGCGACGGAAACTCGATGTTGACATCCCTCAATTCTTCTTTAATATACCAAAGAGCTAATTAACCAGACGGTATAACATGCCTGACACCCTCAGCCAAACCTTCTCCGCACTCGCCGATCCGACCCGCCGAGCCATTCTCGCACGGCTACGTCTAGGCGAGGCCAACGTCAATCAGATCGCCGAGCCGTTTCTGACGCGCATGACGCTGCCAGGCGTGACCAAGCATCTCAAGGTGCTCGAAAAGGCCGGGCTCGTGACCAAGGGACGCGAGGCGCAATGGCGTCCGTGCAAGCTCAATGCAGAGCCGCTCAAGGATGCCGCCGAGTGGATGGACGAGTATCGCGTGCACATGGAAGAGACCCTCGATCGCCTTGGGGAATACTTGAAGACCGTCACCACCACACCGAGAACAGACGATGACCGCAACGGATAACGCCAACGAGATTCGCATCACTCGCGTCTACGAGGCGCCTGTCGCGCTGGTGTGGGATGCATGGACCGACCTGGCCCAGGTAGCGCAATGGTGGGGTCCACGCGGCTTCACGATTACCACGGCCAGCAAAGATCTGCGTCCAGGCGGAACGTGGGTGTACACGATGCACGGTCCCGATGGCACCGACTGGCCCAACTTCACGCGCTATCACGTCGTCGAGAAGCACAGGCGCCTGGTGTACGATCACGGTGCGTCATCGGCCGACGCGAAACCGATGTTCCGCGTCACGGTGGACTTCCGTGACATGGGCGGACGGACAGAACTCGACATGTGCATGACGCTCGCCACGACGGAAGAAGCGAATCAAGCGCGCGCCAACATCAAGGCCCATGGCGGCAATTCGACGTGGGATCGGCTGGCCGAGTATCTGGAGAAGGAAACATCGAGCAAGGAGATCTTTGTCATCAATCGCAGCTTCAATGCTTCGATGGAAACGATGTTCGACATGTGGACCACGCCGGAACATTTCGCGCAGTGGTTACCGCCCACGGGCTTTACCATGGACTTTCGCCGCATCGACATTCGAAAAGGTGGCGACGGATTCTACACGATGACGAACGGTCAGTTCACCATGTATGGTCGTGTTGACTACCTCGAGGTGAAACGTCCCGACCGGTTGCAATACACGCAGTGCTTTACTGATGCGGACGAGAACATCTCGCGGCATCCGGGCGCACCGACGTGGCCCGAGAAGATGTTGACGACGGTGTCGCTCGCCGCCGAAAGTCCAAAGCAGACGCGCGTGACGGTGCGCTGGGAGGTGTATGGTGCGGCGACTGCGGATGAAGTGGCGGCGTTTGTGAAGGAGCGGGCGGGGATGACGATGGGGTGGACGGGATCGTTCGACAAGCTGGAGGCGGTGCTGGGCTCGGACTAACCCTTGAATGGGCGCACCTCCATCGTGCAGAATTACTGGAGAACTGGCGCCGGGCGCGTCGCGGCGTACCACTCATGAGCCTGATCGTGACGAGAAAATGTTGGTGAAGAACCGACGCGATGCTACTCGCCTTGGTGGATCTACTTGTCGGTCACTTACTTCCGCGCCTTCCACAACGCCAACAACTCTGCCTCTCGCTGCGCCGAGAACCCCGTCTTGATCCCCGCCTGCCGCTCCGCCGGCAACGTCCGAAACCACGCCAGTGTCTCCCGCGCCGTCACGTCCATCCCACGGAACTTCAACCCCGCCTTGATCTCCGGCGAAATATCAAACCGCGCAAAGCCAGCCGTGCGCCCCTTCATCACCTGATACACCGGCAACTCGCGTCCATACGGCGCCGCGCCATTCGCGCGCAGGAACTCCGCATCAACCCACGTGAACGTCGCATCACCACCAACGCCCTTCTTGATCAGCTCCACGAATTCCTTGAACGGCCGCCCCATCTGCGGTCCAACCCCATTGAACACGCCGAACGTGCGATCTTCGACGAGCTTGACGTTGAACTCCACCAGGTCGCGCACATCGATGATCTGCACGTGATCGGTGCCGTCGCCGGGCACGAGCACTTCGCCACCACGCGCAATGCGCACCGGCCAGTACGTGAAACGATCCGTGTCATCTTCCGGACCGACAATCAATCCCGGACGCACCACAGTGACACGACCGGGCATCGCTGCATGCGCATCCTTCTCGGCGTACGCCTTCGCATGACCGTACGATAGCGGCCGGCCTTCGGCGATCGGTGAATTCTCGCGCGTCAGCACCGCCGCGTCAGCGCCCATCGGCACACGCGCAGTATCGAGGTAGACTGAGCGCGTGGAGATGAACAAATACTGATCCACCGAGTCCTTGAGCAATTCCGACGACAGCTTCACCCAGTCGGGCGCGCTGCTGAGTGACGCGGACTCGTCGATCACCGCATCCCACTTTCGCCCTTTCAGCGACTCAAGATTGTTGGCGCGATCGCCCTTGAGCTCTTCGACATCCTTGCCGAACATGCCGGGCGCGCTCTGACCGCGATTGAAGATCGTGACGGTGTGTCCGCGCGAGAGCGCGTAGCGCACCTGATGCGGGCCGACGAAACCGGTGCCGCCGAGTATGAGGATCTTCTTGGGGGCCGGCGAGGCCCACAGCGTTTGCGGCTTGAGCACGGCAGCAGCACCGAGCGCGCTGAGGCTCTTGACGAGAAAATCGCGGCGATTGTGCATGAGGGCCTGATGTGCGGAGTGGGGAAGCGGGAAACGCGATGCTTAGTTGCCGGGCTTGTACACGCGCTCGGTATGACCCTTAAGCTGGTTCGGATAGTAGTACACCTCGCGCAGGTCGCCCGCGGAGTAGCGCACACCCTGATCGTTGAAGTGCTTGGAACCCACCACGCTGTTGAGACCACCCGCGGTGATCGCCCGCGCGCGCACGCTGTCCTTCCCGAATTCCACCACGGCCACGAAGCTGTTGCCGCTCGTGCCGTACCACTTCTTGGTGTTCGGATACGCGCGCGCACCAAACGATGCCAGCGAACCGTAGTTCGCGGACGGGAATCCGACTGGTGTGCTTGGTGCGGCGTCGTCAAACGATGATGCGATGTTCGCGTTCAAGCGCTGGAAACGATTGATGTCGCCCCATGGTGTGTTGCACTTGCCGAAATCGGCCGTGAGCTTGGCGCACGCGGCGTCGAGCGCCTGCAACTGCTGATCACCCGTTGGCGCTGCCGCCGCGCCGCCACGTCCACCGCGACCGCCGGCAATGCGACCCAGCTCAGTCGTATAGAAGATCGCCAGCGACGTGGGCACCGACGTTGTGCTCCAACGCATGTCCCACTTGCGCAGTTGCGCGATCTGGTCGGCGAGCTTGGTCTTGAGTGCGTTGCTGGCCGGCGCATCATCCCACGCCTTCACCAGCGCAGGAACGGACTTCTCGAAACCGGGCAGGTACGTGTCGTACGCCGCATCACGTAGTCCGGCAATCGTGAAATCCTTCTTGTTCTGCAGCACCATCACCGCATGACGACCGCGATGCGACTCTGATCCGTTGTCCACGTACTTGGGATACGCCGACTGCTTTGGACTGCTCGGCCCCGCCGCGGCCCACGGCCAGTCGTTGGAGTTGTACACCCAACCGCTGGCCGGATTCACGACGTTCGGCGCTTCCTTGAATGACAACAGTCCCTTCCACTCGCTGGCGGGATTGCTGCCGTCCACCGGCTGACGCCAGTCGAATGACGTGTCGCGCCGAGGAATGAAGTTGGCGTGCAGATAGGCAATGTTTCCCTGCGCATCGGCGAACAGCGTGTTGTTCGACGAGTTCGTCAACAAATCCATCGTCTTCTGGAACTCGGCCAGGTTTTTCGCCTTCGTGCGCGTGTAACTCTGCGTCAGCGCCTTGAGCGGCTCCTGCATGATGCGAATGGCCACCCACTTGCCGCCGGTGGACCGCACGATGGGTCCAAAATGCGTGTAGTAGACCGTGAACTTCTTTTCGGCCATGCCGCTCGCCGTCTTGTACGGGACGGTGATGTTCTTTGCGATGAGCGCACGTTCGGTGGTGCCCACCTTGTAGTAGAACTTGCCGTCGCGCTCGGAAACGGTCTCGATGAATTCATCTGAACGATCGGCGGCACTGGTGGTGTGCATCCAACCGGCCGAACTGTTGAAGCCCTGATAGATGAAGAACTGACCCCACGTGGCCGCGCCGTATGCGTTGAGCCCTTCGTCACTCGTCATCTGCAATTCTTCGCGGAAGAAGAACGACGTGTGCGGATTGATGAGCAGCAGCGCGCGACCGGCCTTCGTGTTCGCCGGTGCGACGGCCATGCCGTTGGAGCCGCCGGGCTCCCGCTCGACCGCGTCGTCAACCGCCTTCGCGGCGTCAGCCAGACGTGCGGCGCGGTCGAAGTCGCTGCCGGGCGTCATGCTGGACACCTTCACCGGTCCGTTGCCATAGAACGCCTGCAATTGGCCGACGTTCACGCCATCGATGTCGTTGCCGATGCTGCCTTCGCTGAACGACAGCGCCATCCACGGCTCGAACTTCGTGATGACCTTCGGCTTCACCTCGGGATGCTTGGCGAGGTAGAAGTTGAGACCATCGGCCCATGCCACCATCAACGACTTGAGCCACGCGGGGCTGGCCGTGTACATCTTCTTCATCGAATCGGGATCGATGAACAGCTTCATGCGCAGGTCGCTGTAGATCGCGCTCTCACCTTCCGCTTCGGCAGTGCGGCCCAGAGACGTGATGAAGTTGGTCTCGACGCGATTGAAGTCGTCTTCGGCCTGGGCGTACATCGCGCCAAACACCACGTCGGCGTCGGTCTTGCCGCGGATATGCGGAATGCCCCAGTCGTCGCGCGTGATGGTGACGTTCTGGGCCTCCACCTGCCATCGCGCGCGTTCGGCGCTGGTGGAGGTGCCGGTG
>JBEBIR010000241.1:0-5883 GCA_040080315.1 Gemmatimonas sp. | reverse complement strand
GTTGTGGCAGAAGTGACTGACGATGATCGCCCATACCGCGCGCGAGCTCAGCAGCCCGCGCCACGGAATTGGCGCACTCGCCGAGGCCGTCTGCTCGACGCCACTGCCGCTGGGTACTCGCCTCCACCAGAAGTACGCCCACACAATGCCGAACACGCTGAAGATGTAGAACGGCATCGGCCAACCGTAGCCGCGGATCAACCAGCCGGTCAGTGGCAGCGACACAACCGTGCCAATGGACACCCCACTCGTGATCATCGCCACGGCGCGCGACCGATGCGTTGTGGGCACCCAGTGCGCGACCATGTGCATGCACGCCGGAAACACCGCCGACTCGCCAAGGCCAAGCGCGATGCGCACCACGACCAACGCGGTCAGTGACAGCGTCGCGGCGGCTGGCGTCACCAGTGTGCACAGCGACCACCAGACCACCGCCACGCCCAGCAGACGCTTGCCGCCAAAGCGATGGACAAGTCCGCCACTCACTACCTGCAGCAGGATGTAGCCGATGAAGAAGGACGAGAGCACGAATCCCTTCGTGGTCTCGCTCCAGCCGAACTGCGCCTGCATCGGGATCGCCGCGACCGACAGGTTCGCGCGATCGATGAACGCAATGATCGTGGCCGCGGTGCACAGCGCAACAACCGTGGCGGGAACCGGCTTGAGCCACTGACGACGCACCGCTGACGAGCTGACAGAGCCAATCGAATGTCTCATTTAGTCCGTGCGCGTGCTCACGTAGGAGACCAGGGACCTTCCAATTCAGGCGAGGTTGCCTGCGGGCAGTATTGTCGCACCCGGCGAGCCGGAGGGTAAGATTGGATCGGACCCCCGAGCCCGGAGACTTCGTGACGATCGTTCGCAATTCACGCCCCGTACGTCAGGCCCGCCGACTCGCAATACTGACGTGGCTGACCCTCGCGCTGTTCACGCCCGCGCTCGGCGCGGCGCAGCAGGCCTCGCTGCCGACGCGATTGACTGATGCCGAATACTGGAAGCTGCTGACGGACATTTCGGAACCCGGCGGCTACTTCCGGATCACCGACAACTACACGTCCAACGAACCGGAAATCGGTCGCCTGTATTCCATGCTACGCGAACGCGGCACGACCGGCGGCGTGTACATCGGCGTAGGACCGGAGCAGAACCTCACGTACATCGCCGCGATCAGGCCGCAGATGGCGTTCGTGATCGACATCCGTCGTCAGGCCGTCGTGCAGCACCTCATGTACAAGGCCATCTTCGAAATGGCCACTGATCGTGCCGACTTTGTTTCCATTTTGTTCGGCAAGCCGCGCCCGATCGGAATTGGCCCCGATGCGCCCATCCAGACCATCTGGGACGCGTACGTGCGCGTGCGTTCGGACAGCGCATTGGCCGCGCGTCACTTCGAATCAATTCGCACGCGGCTTGTCACCACGCACGGGTTCGCACTCGATGCGAACGAAGCGGAACAACTGCGCACGGTGTACTGGGCGTTCTTCTATTGGGGCCCGGCGATCACCACACGCGGCGCGCCCGGTGGTCGTGGCGGCGGCAACGGGTCGAGTTTTGCCGATCTCACCGGCTATTCAACCGACGACTCCGGTGTGCCGCGCAGCTTTCTTGCAACGGCCGAGGACTATATCACGGTGAAGAACCTGCACGAGCGCAATCTGATTGTGCCGGTGTCCGGTGACTTTGCCGGCCCGAAAGCACTGCGCGCGATTGGCGCCTGGCTCACTGAACGCAGCGCGACGGTTCGTGCGTTTTACCTGTCGAACGTGGAGCAGTATCTGTTCCAGGACGGCAAGCAGCAGACGTTCTACGACAACGCGGCCACGTTGCCGGTTGACGCGGCGTCGGTGTTCATCCGGCCGTATGCGTTTCGGCGAGGTGCGGTGGTGGAGTCGCTCTGCCCGATCTCGCCGTTCCTGGTGAGCGCGAAGGCCGGGCGCGTGCAGGGCAACAATGATGCGCTGGGGTGCGTGCGGTAGATCCAGCTACTTCTTGTGCGACGGAGTGACCCTCTCCACTCTCGTGCCGCACCCAACCAGTTCGGCTCGCGTCACGATGTACGCAGGCGCTGGAGCTCCTCGAGTACCTGAATATCGGCGATGTCCTGCAGACGACCGGTGCGCTTTGATGCGATCAGGTTCGCAATCGACACCGTTGGCACCGAGACGCCATCGACCGAGAACACCGCGATCTCCCTCTCCGCCTCGGGCCACGTCAGGTTCCACGCACGCGTCAGGACGTCGACGTTTGGAGTATCGCCGATCATGGTCACGACGCGAGACACAATGTCGGCCGGCGTGTGCTCTGCTGCTACACCGAATGGCAGACTGCGCAACGCCCGCAGCACGCGCTCCGCGTTGGCGATGGTCGGCTCAATCAGAATGTCGATGTCGCGAGTCGCGCGCGTTGTCCCCCATAGCTGCATCGAGGTCGCCCCAACTACGAGGTAGCGCGCTTCCTCGGCATTGAGCAGGCCACACACTAGTGCCACTCGGCTGACCGGCGGCGTCATGCGATCGTTTCGTTCGAGCGCTGCCACGCGAGGAAGTCATCGAACGAGCTGAACGCGGTTGGGGCGGTGACCCGCTCAGCGAGACGCTGCGTTTCCTCCGCTTCGCGCACGCGCTCTTCCGCGGTTAATGCCAGATCACGACGCAATTGCGCACGCCGAGCGTCACCCAGGTCGCGCTGGATGACACCGTCGGTCACCGTGTCTGCGTAGCGACGGATTGCTTCCGCGACGATCCAGCTGCGCGATCGGTCCTGCTGCTTGGCCAGCCGATCGGCCGCGGCCAGGTCGGCCGCGGGGAGGGTGATTGCAATCCGAGCGAAGGTTGTACGGTTCGTCATATTGAATACTACTCAGTAATACTGCGAAGGAGAGCCGTCAGTGTGAGCCGGGAGAGTCACAGCTCACGCGCCAATCGGCTATGAATCGGTTGACACGTAACATGTGTACACATATCATGTGTACATGAAGAACATCACCCTCGCGCTTGACGAAGAAACGCTCGCTGCGGGACGGGCCTACGCAGAACGCCACAACACCACGCTGAATGCGCTGGTGCGCGATCTCCTGGCACGAACGGTTCACGTTGATCGCGCCGCCGCCGTCGAGGAAATGTTTCGGTTGATGGACCGCGCACCCGGACACTCTCGCGGCAAACAGTGGACTCGGGACGGACTGTATGAGCGGCGGTAAAGTCTTTCTCGACACCAACGTGCTTGTGTACGCGCAGGATCACGATGCGCCGCAAAAACGCAAACGGAGTCGGGAGCTGATTGCCGAAGTCGTCGCCTCCGGCGCGGGCGTTATCTCAACCCAAGTGCTTCAGGAGTTCTACGTCACCGCGACGCGCAAAATGGGCGTGGCGCCGCTGGCCGAGAAGACGGTGCTGCAATCGTTCACGATCTTTGAAGTGGTGCCGATATCCCCCGACCTGATCGCGCAGGCGATCGATCGATCGGTGCTGAGCCAGATCTCGTTCTGGGACGCGCTCATCGTGGCCGCGTCGGTCTCAAGCGGATGCACCACGATTTACAGCGAAGACTTGAATGCCGGTCAGGTGATTGACGGCGTGCGGATTGTGAACCCGTTCCTGTAGGTCAACATTTGGCGTCGGCAGGAAGAAGTGCAGAGCGTAGACGCTGGCTCGGTTAGCGCAAAAGCCCTAGCTTCCGCATATGGATGCGAAACCCCTTCTCGTCGTCATCGCACAAACGCTCGCCACGCGGCGTTTGGACGCGGTATTGATCGGGAACGCCGCCGCGGCGTTGCAGGGGTCTCCTGTCACGACCATGGATTTTGATTTCATGTTTCGCAAGACACCGTCCAACCTCGCGAAACTCAAGCGAGTGGCGGATGATCTTGGCGCGATGGTCCTTCGTCCGTACTATCCAGCGTCGCAGTTCTACCGCATGACGCGTGACCGCGACGGGTTGCAGCTCGATTTCATGGCGAAGATCGATGGCATTCGCTCGTTCGAGTCCCTGCGCGCTCGGGCGATGACCGTTTCATTCGGACAACACGAGATACTCGTGGCCTCGCTCGCGGATGTGATCAAGAGCAAGGAGCGCGCGGGACGAGAACAGGACCTGGCCGTGTTACCAATTCTCAGGCGCACGCTTCGTGAAAAAGAAAACGAGCAAGGGTGATGCGCGCGACGCGTTGAAGAAGGAGAGCGAGCGCGCGCTCGTCGAGCTCATTCGCCGCCAGCTCGCGCTTCCACCTGCGCAGCGTACGCACTTCCTGCGCGTACGACTGCCAAACGGCGGGACGGCGCTGTAACGGCGAACCTGCCAAGTCAGGCTCCAACAATCTCGTTGAGCCCTTCAAGCACCTGATCCAATTCCTCAGGTGACACCGCGCCCATTCGCTTGCCAATGCGTTCCACGGAAAGGGTGCGGATCTGGCTGATCTTTACCCACGAGGGCTTTGGCAGACGACCGCGCGTAAGTTCCAGCGTGAGCGGAAACGCGGCGCGCTGTGGTTGGCTGGTCAGCGCAACGGCGATGACGGTACCAGATCGATCGTTGAATACGTTGTGACTCAGGATCAGCACCGGCCGCTGCCCAGCTTGCTCATTCCCACGCGTCGGGTTCAAATCCGCCCAGCGAATTTCACCCCTCAGTATTCCGGCCACGATCCCTCGTCCACGCCGAGTCCTTCATCGGCAAGTGCCTGCTCCGCCGCGGGATCGAGCTTGGCACATTCTTCGGCAAGGCGGCGGTGCTCGAGGCGATCGAGCTGCCCGTTCACCGCAGCCTCGATGGCCTGACTCCGATTCGGATAGCGCTCGTCTCGCACGAGTCGATCGACGCGCCGCAACGTCCGCGTATCGAGGGTGACCGCCACTTTCGTTTTCGCCATGAGATCTCCTAGTATGACAATACATCATACCCGTTTCCCGGCCGGTCTGTCAACAACGGGCGCGCGGCGAGCGCGAGCCGACAACGCCGTACATCGATTCATGCAGTAAGAGTACCGCGTGGTTTTGCCCTATCGTGTTCAAAGTGCGATCGGCTGGCGCGTCCGGCACGTGACCCGATCTCGAGCCGACAACTCGCCTGCCCGTCGCAGCACCAACGATGCGTCCAAGGTAAACAGCTTCCATCGCACAATCGACGGCGCTGGGAGGCCGCTCACCGCAAGATCGCGAATGATCACATCGCCCGGCCATTTCTTGTGCGACGCCGTCGTGATCATGGCCAGCACCAAATGATTCGAAGTGTCGTTGAACGCGGCAGCCGAACACACCAAGGCCGGCCGTCGCTTCGATGCCTCGCGTTCCGAAAACGGAAACGGCACGACCACCACATCCCCCGGGCTATAGGTCGGCATAGGCCGCGTCATCGCGGTCCGAGTCCCATTCCGGTGCCAGGGTCGCCTCAAGCTCCTGCAGTTCGGCATCCGCTGGCGGGGCGCGCCGCACGCGCACGCCGTCCTTCTCAATGATGAATTCGATGCGGTCTCCGGCGCCGAGCGCGAGTGTTTCACGCACCGCGCGCGGAATGGTGGCCTGGTACTTGGACGTCAGCGTCGACACGGGCATGCTACTCCTCCGCAACACGTATGGTGGTAATACGTATTACGGTAATACATTCCTTGGTTCTGGCAAGTGGGCGCTGGCTAGGATAGCGGAGAAGGCCACGAATATCGTCATCCCGCGAACGCACCCTGTGGCTCGTCATTTCGACCGGCCGCGTGTGGACCCAAGCACCGCTAACTCGTTTTCGCGGAGCCCGCGGAGATCTCGCGGAGGACGCGGAGCAAAACAGTAAGAAGAAAGCTGTTCTCCGCGTAACTCCGCGAAAACTCCGCGACCTCCGCGAGAACCAGTTGTTCTTGGGTGGCCCACCCCCCGCCCAACCCGTATCGTTCCCCAC
>JBEBIR010000240.1:0-5888 GCA_040080315.1 Gemmatimonas sp. | reverse complement strand
ATGTGTATAAGAGACAGGCGCCAGGCCATGGCAAACGTGGAGTCCAGCGACAGCGCCTGGCGGAACAGTGGCAGGCGATCGATCTCCTCTCCCGCGCGCTGGCTGCGAATCGCGCGGGAATAGAGTTGCAGTGCTTCGAGCGATGACGTGGACACCTGTTCGAGCGCCGGTGTGGCGCGAATGCTCTGCAGCGATTCGCCGATCTCCTCGCGCAGGGTGCGCGAGAGCTTGGCAACGGCAGGGATGATCTCACTCGCGGTATTGGCGGTGGTGCGTGTCGCAAACAACGTCGTGCCCTGTGCGTCGAGCACGCGCGCCGACAACGCAAAACCGCCGGCGAACGGCGCCACATCTCCCGCCACCACCACCTTCACATTCTCACGGGCGGCCAATTCGGTGGCGACCTCCGGAACGAGCCGAGTCTTGACGTCACGCTTCATGCGTGTCAGTCCGTCGCGAATCTCGGCGGGCGGTATGAGCCGCACGACCTTCGACTGCGAGAGGTCGATCGTCAGCGCCTCAGTGAGTGCCACACCCAGGAGCGTGTCGGGCGTGGTGTTCCCGAACTCCGCGACGAGGATGCGATCACGTTCGTTCAGCGTTCCCGCCGAGAGCAGCGTCGCGAACGGTCCAATGCCCGCCGCGCGGAGTCCGATGAATGCCCCGGCCGCCGCACCAAGGCCCAGGATCGACACGAGTCCGGCCGTGATCATGCCGCGTGACGATGAGGCATGCGCCACGAGCGAAGAACCTGCGCCCGCGCGCTTGCGCGTGATGCGCAGGGCCAGCGGCACGCACAGCAGCACCACCGCGATGGCCGCGACCACCACCCAGTCGGGGAGTCCGAGAGATTGTCGAATTCCCCAGGCTGCCGCCAGCATGAGCAGCATGCCGCCCACGGGCGCGGCCAGCGACGCCCAATCGCGTGGCGGCGCTGCGGTTGCTCCCGACGTCATGTACGGCGTCGCCGATGACAGCAGGCCACTCGACATCGACAGCCGATCGAGCACGGGCAGCAGCTCGGCGGCGTTCTGCACGCGATCTTCCGGACGCTTGGCCAGCAGGCGCTGCACGAGGTCGTCGAACGCCTCGGGCACCGTCGAACGTGTCACTCGCAGCGATTCCGGTGCGCGTGTCATGTGCGCGGCAATCAGCGCCTGCGCGGTGGGCGCCACGAACGGCGGCTGACCGGCCAGCATCTCGTACGCCATGACGCCCAGCGCGTACAAGTCCGCGCGATGATTCACGTTCGGGTCGGCCATGGCCTGCTCGGGTGCCATGTACACCGGCGTGCCCAACGCCATGCCTACCGACGTGAGGCCCTCCTCCTGACCCGGATCCCCAACGCCCAACGCCTTGGCGACACCGAAATCGGTGACCATCGCGTGGCCGCTCGAGAGCAGCACGTTGTCCGGCTTGATGTCGCGATGCACCACGCCCTGCGCGTGCGCAAAGCCCAGCGCATCGGCCACTTCACGCAGGAGGCGCGCCGACTCTTCCACCGGCATCGCGATATCGCGCTGCAACCGCGCCCGCAGCGATTCGCCCTTGATGAAGGGCATGATGTAGTACAACAGCCCGTCCGCGATCCCCGAACTCAGCACCGGCACGATGTGCGGATGCTGCAGCTTGGCCACCATCTGCATTTCGCGGCGGAACCGGTCGGTGCTGACTCCGACCGCCAGGTTGGGCGGCAACACCTTGATGACCACCTCGCGATCGAGCGCGACTTCGACGGCGAGAAACACCTGCGACATGCCACCGCCGCCCAATTCGCGGACAATGCGATAGTGCGGATCGAGTGTGCGTTGCAGGTCGTTCGCGAGATCGGACAAGGCGGAGGCGAGGTTGAGGACCGCCTAGTATGGCGCATGAGCTCGCCGAATGCCATGAACCGGAGTGGTCAGGCTGTCAATGGACCCGGCGTACGTCGAGACCTTCCTCAGGACGATCGATTGCTACGTCATGGGATCGCGCACCTACGAGACCGCGCTGCGTTTCGCAGGCGCAGGGATTCGGGTGGTCCTACGGCGACAAGCCCACGTTCGTCCTCACCAGTCGCGAACTACCGCGGATCAGAAATTCGATCGAGTTCCACTCGCGTGATCTTTCGCAGTTGGTGAACGAGCGTTTGCGGCCAACATTCCGCAGCATCTGGTTTGTTGGCGGTGGCATGGTTTGCGCCGAATGCCTTCGCCGCGGGCTCGCCGACGAAGTCCGTTATTCGATCCTGCCCATCCTGATTGGTGAAGGGCTCCCGTTTTTCGATACGCTCGACAGTGACATCGCGCTCCATCTGGCGGAAGTCAAAGCCTACAAGAACGGAATGGTTGAGCTCCTCTCTGCGCAGAGACTTGCTGGGGTCTCCATCCGGTTGAGGATGATTCTCCCGCCGCATGAATGTTGGAGAAGTCGGTTCCTGGAACGCACGCTTGGAGGATCGTTCACATGCGTGTCATGTGTCGACATTTCCTCGGAAGTCCGCCGTCATGGTGCGTGACCGCGTGAGTGGCGACGTGCTGGCGATCCTTCGCAGGGGCACCGCCGACCTCTCGCAATTTGGTGCTCCCGATCGCGTCGAGTTGCTCTTGTCCGATGGGGGCATGCTCGCCTCGAGCAGAATGCGGGCGCTCGCCCGCTCGCCGAACACGGCGGTGAACCGCTTCCGACTGGTCGCGATCCGACGGTCGGTGATCGTCCGGTCGTCGGCCTTGATGGACAGCTGACTCTCGCACTTGTGCAGATCCAGGCCTACGATCTCCATGGTGGCTGGACTCCCGGTATGCGCCCGTCGGCAGACGGTGAGCGCGTGGATAGTGGTGGAGCAGAGGGTATCTCCACGTTACCGTGGAGGTCCAGCCGCCGCTTCATACCAACTATGCCGGACGTCGTCATCCGCAAGTCAGCTTCGTGCTCCTGAACGAGCAATTGACGATACGCGTCGATCCGCCTCGCGCAAAGCCACCGCCCAGATGTTCCGAGCCGCGATCGCTGTGAAAGATGGCGCTCCAAGAAGAGTCGCTCTTTTCGGGCAATGGCTGGCCGCTCCCACCGGCCGGGGGTAGGTTAGCCTCGGTGAGCGCCTCGTCGGCCCCCCGGAAGCTCGTGGCTCACACGATCCTGACGAGATACCATGGACGCGATGAGCACCAGCCGCTTTGCCGAACGCATCGCCGATCGCTACCGGCTGGAGCGCGAGCTCGGGCAGGGCGGCATGGCGACGGTGTATCTGGCCGAGGACGTGCGCCACCGGCGCCGCGTCGCCCTCAAGCTGTTGCACCCCGAGCTCAGCGCCGTCATCGGCTCCGAACGGTTTCTCAAGGAGATCGAACTCACCGCGTCGTTGCAGCATCCGCACATTCTGCCGTTGTTCGACAGTGGCAGCGCCGATGGACAACTGTACTACGTGATGCCGTTCATCGACGGCGAGACCTTGCGCAGCCGGCTCGACCGGGAGCGTCAGCTCTCGGTGGATGATGCGTTGCGCATCGCGCGTGAAGTGGCCGACGCCCTGCAGTACGCGCACGAGCGCGGCATCATTCATCGCGACATCAAGCCCGAGAACATTCTGCTGCAGGGCGGCCATGCGCTCGTGGCGGATTTCGGCATCGCATTGGCGCTGCAGCAGGCCGGCGGGCAGCGCATGACACAGACGGGGCTGTCGCTTGGCACGCCGCACTACATGGCGCCGGAACAGGCGATGGGCGAGCGCACCATCGACGCCCGCGCCGATATCTATGCGCTGGGTGCGATCACCTTCGAAATGCTCGCGGGCGAGCCGCCGTTCACTGCGCCCACGCTGCAGGGCGTCATAGCCCGCGTGACGACGGAAGAAGCGCGTGCCGTGCACACGCTACGCCGCACCGTGCCGGTGGGTGTCTCGCATGTCATCGGCAGGTCGCTGCACAAGCTCCCCTCGGATCGGCCACCGACCGCGCGCGACTTCGCGGCAGCGCTGCAGGCCGGGATGCAGACGACCAGTCACGAGCGCTCCGCTGCCGACGCCGCGGCGTCCCGCGGCCGGGCGGAGGCGCCTGCTCGCCGGACCCTGCGGTACACCGGGGCGCTCGCGGTGCTCGTCACCGCGGCGGGAGTCGGCTATCTGGTCCCACACCGCAACGGCTCGACATCGACGTCCGCGAGTGTCCCGACGATGGCCATGCTGGTCCCCGAGGATGGAGAGCAGTGGGATGGCTCCGGACGAAGCATCGCGATGTCACCCGATGGGCGGCGGGTTGCAGTCGTGAGCAGCCGCGACCGATCAAGTGGACTGATCATCAGGTCTCTCGATTCACTCGGCAGCCGGAGTGTGCCTGGGACCTCCGGTGCAACAATGCCCTTCTGGTCGCGCGACGGCGCGTCGCTCGCCTTCTTCGCTGACGGACAGCTGAAGGTCGCCGACCTATCCTCCGGTGCGGTGCGCAAACTGTGCGCGGCACCACTGCCGGGCGGCGGTTCGTGGGGCGCGGACGAGGTGATCCTGTATGTGCCGGAGGGTGCATCGCCGGTCCACCGGACGTCCTCCGTGGCAGCGGAGTGCAAGCCCTTGGGCGTGCGCCAGCCGCCGGAGTCGATGCGAGCGGGCGGCGTGCAGTTCCTCGGAGACGGACGTCATTTCATAGTCTCCACCGATATTTCAGTCTGGATTGCGGCGATTGGTGACGACTCCCTCAGCTGGCTCACTGATGTCAGACTCCATCGCGGGATCGCCGGCGGCGGTGACATCCTGCTGTACAAGCCGGACGGCACCAGCGGCACGCTCTCCGCGCAACGTATCGATCTGAAAGCGCGTCGGCTCACTGGCCAACCGGTCGGGATCATCGATGGCGTGCCAAATGGAGGTGGATACACCGCGGTCACGACGTCGCTCAATGGTTCTCTCGTGGCGTTCGCGTCGCGAGGAGACACAGGCCCCCGCAGGCGATGGGTGGTAACACGCAACGGTGTCACCATCGACTCGCTCACCCTTCCTGATGGAGGGTTCGGGCGACCGTCGTTCTCTCACGACGGGCAGCGGATCGTCGTCGGTGGGTGGTCACTCTCCATTCACGACCGCGCTGCAGGGACTTGGACGAGCCTGCTCTCGGGCCAGCAGGCGACTCCACGCCTGTCGAATAGTGCGGTCTGGGCACCGAACGACACGGCGGTGGCGTTCATCTCACGACAGTTCGACCGACGCGGCGGGGGAGACACCATCATGGTCATGGACTCCCGCGGTACGAACGTGCACGTCGTGACCGGCGATCGGGATCCGACCCGCAACATGAGTCCGCGCGACTGGTCGCCCGATGGCCGCTATCTGCTGTTTCGGTACAGCGCCGGTGGCGGAGCTGCGAACGGCGAGCCCTGGATCTACGACTTCATGACGTCCCAACGTCGTCTGCTCTTTGCCGAGCCTGCAGACATCGGAGACATGCGCATTTCTCCCGACGGGCGCTTCATCGCGTACGAGGCCGCCGTCAGTCGCGAACCATCGATTTTCGTTCGCCCCTTCCTCACGGCGGGTGCTGCCGTTCGTGTCTCGACGCGCGAAGGGACCCTGCCGAGATGGACCGGTGGGGAGGGCGACCTCGTCTTCGATACGCCAGGTGGAATCATGCGCGTCCGGATCGACGGCACGGGACACCCCACATCGAGCCCCTCCGTCGTGTTCAGGCAGAGCGAGGCGGGCGGCGTGTCGTCCGCCATCGATGTGTCGCCGGATGGTGAGCTTTTTCTCGTGGGCCGCACGCGTACGACGTCACCCCCGCTGACGCTCATGCTCGACTGGTGGTCGCTGCTGAACAAGCACGAGAAGAATTAGCGGACGTCTCACCCGGGATGTAGGGCATGACGTGGCCTGCGTTCGTCATGTCGCGGGCTCGCGAGACGCGATCCATTGCTTGAAG
>JBEBIR010000239.1:0-5931 GCA_040080315.1 Gemmatimonas sp. | reverse complement strand
GGCCACGGCGTTGATGGTGGTTGGCCCGGAACGGGCATGGAGCATGGCCGAGTCGAACAATCTAGATGTGCTCTTGCTCATTGCGGGTGCAAACGGTGAGGTTCAAGAGCGCATGACGGCCGGATTCAAGTTGGCAGTTGTTCGCGATGGAGTCACACCGTCTGCCGGAGTCCGCTGATGCTCGTGCTGCTGCTAACCATCGCGGTTATCGCGATCGCCATGGGTGCCATGGCGATCGGCGTGATGATATCCGGCCGCCGACTCAAGGGTTCGTGTGGCGGCGTTGGTGGCGACTGCGCCTGTGAGCAGGCTGGAATTGCGCCCGATCAGCGCGCGTGCACGCGGGACTCGCGCTAGGCGCTAGGCACTGGTCCTGCGCTGAGCGCGTGCGCCACTCGTGTCAGTCGCGCATGCGCATCGATCGCGACGGCGCTGATCGCTTCGGACCCGCCGAACGCACTGGCCGCCATGAGACTCAGGGGGTCGACCAGACGCACCACCGCATGGCGATCGTCTTCCGCTTCGACCGTCACGTTACAGGGTAGCAGCAAGCCGACGTGCGGATCGGCACTCAGCGCGCTGAACGCCAACGGCGGATTGCAGGCCCCCAGAATGACATACGGTCGAAAATCGCGACCGAGCTTTTCCTTGAATGCGGCCTGCATATCGATCTCGGTGAGCACGCCGAATCCTTCGGTCTTGAGTGCATCGCGTGTGCGCTGCATCGCCGTCTCGAACGCAACATCCATTCGCACGACCATACCCAGTGTGTTCGTCATATACCCCTCGATGTGACAGGTTCTGAACTGTAGCGCCGCTTCAGCCGCGGCGTCTGATACAGCACGGCGGCGACCAGCGTGAAGAGTGCCGTTCCGCCGAGAATGAACACGGACTTCTGATAATCCTGACCCTCCATCACGCGCTCCTTCACGATGTCGTTGAGCACGGTCACCCAATCCAGCGCCGCGATACACAGCACGACTTGCATGAGGCGCGCAACCCAGCGCCGTTTGACCAGGAGTAGCGGTAACAGCGCGACCAGCACCGCCGACAGCGGGTACAAGCCATAGCGAAAGTAGTGGGAACCAAGCGTCAGCAACGCCAGCACCGTTGGCAGGACGAGCAGGAATGTCATGGGCGCACCTCCGGCGCAGGCGCGCCGAACAGGAGTGGAAGCAACGAGAGCCAGGCGGCAGCGGCGAGTGCGCCGCCGATCGCCGCGAACGTCAGCAACTCCATGGGGCTGAGTCCAGCACCCACCGCGTAGGCGCCGAGCCACCGCCAACCGAAAGCGACGAGGGCGCTGCACATGGCCACGGCGCCGATGGTCGCGAGCAGTGGTCGCCATCTCGGCGCGTGGGGACCTGCCAGCGCAGCCGCCAATATCGGCGTGACGCCAAGCAATAGCAGCACGTGCGTAAACGCGATCGTGATCGGTCGACTGTGCATCAACTGATCACCCACACCAGCGGCGGCGACGCCTTCGAGCACGCCCACCAGCCCGAGCGCCATGATCGCGGCGCGCGTCCACAGGGAGTGCGCGCATCTCCATGCGAGCACCACCACGACGATGGTGCTTGCGCCGACCACGCCAACTGCCGCTCGTCCGATCCACACCATCCACGGTAGCGGCGGCGGAGTCGCGACGTACAGCACCGCCAGCGGCAGCAACGACGCGCCGATCAGGCGTCGCGCCCATGTCGCCGAACGAACGCCACGAATATCCCGCCCGCGGCCAGCGAGAAGGATGCCCATCGTCGACAGGCCCGCGAAGCCATTGAGGAAGAGCGCGAGGAACAACTTGATCCCGAACTCGCGCCACCATCCCGTGCGCACACCGCGCGCCGCGAGCACGCCGGGAATGAGCGTGGCGGCACCTGCCGCGAGAAGTGAGATCCAGGCTGCGTGCCACCAGGCGCGCTCACCGACTGAGGCGAACTCCATTGACCACACAAGCCGCACCAGCGGAAACCAGAGGAGCACGTGGACCGCTGACAGCACAATCGTTGGTGTGTCGTAACCGACGGCCGCAAAGGCGACGAGGGCCACCAATGACAGCGCGCCGAGGACATGCACCACCCATCGCCACCGCTGGGCGGCGCGTTCGGTCCATGCAACCTGTCGAGCGGCGAGGGAGGCTACGGCCAACACCAGCCATCCGAAGAACGCGACGTGCGAGTGCGCGTGCACGCCGAACGGCACATGGACGCCTTGCGCGAGGGAGGGCCATACGATGGCGGCGCGAAGCCACGCCCCGCTGATCAGTGTTGCCGCAAGCGAGACGACCGCCCACCGTCCGGCGAGCACCGCCGGATGAAGTCGTCGCGCAGAGGCGACGTACGCATTGGAATAGACCACAATGAGGAACATGGGGGACATCCGTCGCGCAGGCAACCAAGTAGATTGGTAGGTCGATTCTCACCCGCGCACCGCATGCACATGATGACAGGCGTACCCCGATTGACAACGGACGACGCGGCGCAACTCGCGGTGCGGTGGTACGGCGTTCACGGCAACGTGCGTGAACTGCCCAGTGAACGCGATCAGAATTTTCTGATACAGACTGCAGACAGCGCGTGGTTCGTGCTGAAAGTCGCCAACACCAACGAGCATCCCGCGATTCTGGACGCGGAGAGCGCCGTCATGCGGCACGTGGCGGCAACGGGCCTTTCCCCGCAACCCGTTCGCACGGTGGATGGACTCGACGCGGCGCAGGTCGGCCCGCACCGGATTCGACTCATCACCGGACTGCCGGGACGCACGCTGGGGAGCGTGCCGCTGCATACTGACCACCTGCGACGCGACATCGGCCGTGCACTTGGCCGGCTCGACGGGCTGCTCGCCGAGCTCGACATTTCCGCCTTCCATCGCCGCTTTCACTGGGATCTGGCGAATGCGCTCGACGTCATTGACGACAATCTGGCACGCGTCAATGATGCGCATCTGCGGACCCTCATCGCCGCAATGGCCAACCACCATCGCCTGGTGGTCGCGCCGATGCTACCAACACTCCGGCGCAGCCTGATCCACTCGGACGCGAACGACTACAACCTGCTGGTCGATTCGACGCGACAGGTCGTAACCGGCATCATCGATTTCGGCGATATGGTGGTCAGTCACACCGTGAACGAGCTGGCGATTGCGATGGCATATGTCTCGCTGAGCGCAACCGACCCGCTGGCCGCTTCCGCCGCCGTGGTCGCGGGTTATCACGAGGCGTATCCACTCACCGACGGTGAGATTGCCGCGCTATTCAGCTTGATGCGCATGCGGTTATGCATGAGCGCGTGCGTGGCCGCCGCGCAGCAAGCGGCGCGGCCCGACGTCGACTACCTGGGCATCAGCCAAGGACCGGTTCGCGCGACATTGCCAGTGTTGGCGGCCATTCATCCGCGGTTCGCGTACTACACCTTTCGAGCGGCGTGCGGGCTCCCGCCTGTACCGCACGCGCCGCGCGTGGTGGAGTGGATTCGGGCGCACGCGAGCGAGTTCGCACCGCTGGTCGGACAGGACTTGCGCAGCACACCCGTTGCGCCAATCGACCTCAGCGTTGGCGGCACGCTGCTGTCCAGCCACACGGCGGACAACACGCCCGAGGCAGTCGATGGGCGTGTGCGACGCACACTGGCGGAGCACGGTGCGCTGGTGGGCGTTGGCGGATACGACGAAGCGCGCGTGATGTATGAGTGGACGGATGAGCCCGAGTCTGCTGAGCGACGCACCATTCACATGGGGCTCGATCTGTCGATGGCCGCGGGCACTCCGCTGTATGCGCCCCTCGACGGCGTGGTGCATGGGTTCGAGGACGCCGACCACCACCACGACTACGGTCCCGTGATCGTACTGCGCCATCGGACGACCGGCGCAGACCCGGTGGAGTTCTTCACGCTGTATGGACATCTGACGCGCGACTCGCTGGCCGGCCTGCGTGTGGGCACGGCGGTTGCCCGAGGCACGGAGTTTGCCCGCATCGGCAGTGCGCCAACGAACGGTGATTGGTGGCAGCACGTCCACGTGCAGCTTGTCACGGACATGCTGGATGTTGCCTGCAACGTCGATGGGGCCGTGCGCGCCAGTCAACGCGTCGTGTGGCGCAGTCTCTGTCCCGATCCGAACCTGCTGCTGGGCATTCCACCCGAGCGACTGCCACAGCGACTTCCATCCACGGAGATCGCGTCGTCGCGTCGGGCGCGCATTGGCCCGAACCTCAGCGTGTCGTACGACGCCGCTCCGCTGAATGTCGTGCGCGGTCGGATGCAGTATCTGTTTGATGAGGACGGACGGCGATACATCGACGGTTACAACAATGTGGCGCATGTCGGTCACGCGCATCCGCGCGTGGTGCGCGCGGTGAGCGAGCAGCTGGCGGTGCTCAACACCAACACACGGTACTTGCAGGAGCAGCTGGTGGCGTATGCCGAGGCGCTCACCGCGTTGCTGCCTGAATCACTGACTGTTTGCTATTTCACCGCGTCCGGGAGCGAAGCCAATGAGTTGGCACTGCGACTGGCGCGTGCGTACACCGGTCAGCGCGACTTGATTGTGATGGATTCCGCCTATCATGGCCACACCACCACGCTTATCGACATCAGTCCGTACAAACATGCCGGTCCGGGTGGCCAGGGTGCGCCCGATTGGGTGCACGCGACGCCCACCCCCGATGTCTATCGTCATCGCGACGTGGTGGGGCCACCCGGTGTGTGGTTTGCCGCACAGGTGGGCATGGCAATCGATGGCGTCGCACAGCGGGGGCGAGGGCTCTGCGGCTATATCGCGGAGAGTTGCCCAAGTGTCGGTGGGCAGATCATGCTGCCGGCGGGATACCTCGCTGATGTGTACGCGCGCGTTCGTCGCGCGGGTGGTGTGTGCATTGCCGATGAGGTGCAGACGGGCTTCGGACGGCTCGGTGCACATTTCTGGGGGTTTGAACAACAAGGCGTGACGCCCGACATCGTGGTGCTCGGCAAGCCGATCGCCAACGGGTATCCCATGGGCGCCGTGATCACCACGCGGGCCATTGCCGAGTCATTCGACAACGGCATGGAGTTCTTCAGCACCTTCGGTGGCAGTACGGCGGCGTGTGTCGCGGCGCGTGCCACCTTGCAGGTCGTGCTCGACGAAGGGCTTCAGGCGAGCGCGCTGGCGGTTGGCGAACGATTGCTCGACGGATTGCGTCCACTCATGCAGGAGTTTGAGTTGGTGGGCGATGTGCGCGGGTCGGGGTTGTTTCTGGGCGTGGAGTTGGTGCGCGAACGCGAGACGCGTGCACCCGCGGATCTCGAGGCCGCATGGGTGGTCAATCGCATGCGGGACCTTGGCGTCTTGGTTGGCACTGATGGACCATTTCACAATGTGATCAAGATTCGCGGACCGATGCCGTTGACGGCACCGGACGCTGATCGCATCGTGCACTCGCTTCATCAAGCGCTGAGGGAGCGGTCGTGATGTGCTCGTTGGTACGCTCTGTGGCGGTCGTGGCATTCCTCTCAGCCGCGGAATCGCTGGCGGCTCAGAGTGCGTGCGGGAGCACGATGAACGTGGCCTCGTATCCGGCGCACCCCCGACGGGGAACGCTCTTTGTCGTGCACGTGACTGGCGCGTCGGCTGGCATTGAGGTTTCTGGACAGGTGGCTGGCGAAGCACTGCACTTCTCGCCGGGCGCGAACGACACGCTGGCGGCGTTTGCGCCGGCGCCAATCGACTCGGCGTTTCTCGAGATTGTGGTCGCATGCGCCCGTGACACCGACCGCGACACACTGCGCGTTAGGCTGACGCTGGCGGCGGGCTCATATGCCATCGAGCGTCTTCGGGTAGCGCCGCGCTTCTCATCACCTCCCGACTCGGTGCTCGCGGCGCGCATGCAACGCGAGGCGGCGCGCGCGGCCGACGTGTCCCGGATCGCGCACACGACATCTCGGCTCTGGTCTCAAC
>JBEBIR010000238.1:0-5942 GCA_040080315.1 Gemmatimonas sp. | reverse complement strand
CAAGGCGGCATGACCGCGCACGAAGCGCTGCGCTCGGCGACGCTTAATGGCGCGGAGTCACTGGGACTGGATGCACACATCGGATCGCTGACGCGCGGCAAACTGGCCGATCTGTTGGTGCTGGACCGGAATCCGCTGGTCGATATCCGCAACAGTTCGGCGATTCGCTGGGTGATTGCCAATGGGCGCGTGTACGACGCGATGACGATGAACGCGGTGCGGTAACTGATGGAACAACAGACTTAGAGACGGCAGACGGGAGACTCAAGACCAAGACAGTCGCGTCTGAGTCTCCCGTCTCCAGTCTACCGTCTCTCGTCTGTTGTTCCAACATCGCGAACGAGGCGTTTCAGGATGGACACTAGACTGGACTAGACTAGCTAGCGCCTCGCGACGAACCAAGTACGCCTAGCAATGCCCGCACCGGCGCCGCATCGGCCCCGTGCACCGCGAGCGGTTGCGCCAGCAATTCGTAGCGCCCAGGCGCGACGCCACCGAGTCGCAGATTCTCCAGCACGTACGCACCGCCCCCGAACAGGGCATGGTGAACGGGAAGGGTTTTACTTGCGCGCCGATCCGCGCTGGGCGCATCGCTGCCCCACAGCAGCACGCCGCGTTCCAGCAACCAGCTCACACCGTCGACGCTGAGTGCGGGCCAGTCTTCGGGAAACTGTCCGTAAGCAACCGAGTACCCGGTGCGCACCAGCACGCGCGGACCCGGCGACGAGCCAAGCAGCCGCTCCAGCAATGCCGCGTCGATGTCGCTATCGATCGGATGGTCATCGGGCAGTGCGATCACCACGCACTCACCCACGAACACTGACACGGGCAGCGACTCGCTCGCCAGCCACCCCGACTCCACATGCATCGGCGCATCCGCATGTGTACCCACGTGCGGACTGGTGGTGATCACGCCAAGGTTGACACTCTCACCCGTTTCCCGTCGACACGTCCACCCACACGAAAACGGCACATCACCAGGCCACGGCGGCGTGCTGGCAGACAGCGGGATGGAGATGTCGATCAGTGTCACGCGACGCGGCGAACGCTGTCCCTAGCGGCCATAAAACTCACTCCGCACCGCCCAGAGTGCCGGAAAGAATCGCTGCGAGACCGTCCGCGACAGATACTTCGCGCCGAGTGTGCCGCCCGTGCCGCCGGTGCCCGGTCCGATGATGCGCTCGACCAACTGCACATGCAGAAACCGCCACCGTGCGAAGCGTTGCTCGAATTCCAGCAATCCTTCCACCACCAGAAAAAGCGGCGTGGGTGCGGCACCGGTGTAAAGCGATGCCAACGTCACGCCTTCGTGCGCGATCAGCGCCTCCGCCAACGCCTGCAGTGTCGGTCGCTCGAGCGCCGCGCGCACGTCGGCGGGCGGTTCACCGTGCTCCGTGATGGCCGAAATGAAATGCGGATCGCGCAATCCCGCCGTGGCCTCAATGGCACGGAACTGCGTGCTTTGCGAACCACTCGATGCGCCGAGATAGCCGCGGAACTGCGCAAAACGCTGCGGGGGCAGGGTATCAAGCGATGACAATTGCTGCGCGATGATCTCGGTCAGCACGTTCACTCGCTGAATGGCCAGCAGCGCGCGCATGGTGTCGAACTGCTCCAGCGCGGTCACCAGGGTGGACAGTTCGTGCAGCAGCACCTTGAACCACAGTTCACTGGCCTGATGCACGACAATGAACAGCAGCTCGTCAGGATGTGGCGGCGTGGATTGCAGCGTTTGCAGTGACAGCAGTTCGTCCAACCGCAGGTAACTGCCGTAGTCGATGCCGCGTGACGGGTTGGCGGGAGTGGCGTCGTGCATGGAATGGGCAGCCGTGCTCAGAAGGTGGAGACATCAAGGGTCGTGACGTCATCGACGCGCATGGTTTCGTCCGTGTAGAACGGCTCGCCATACTGCATCCGAATACGGGATCCGTAGTGCGCCGCCTGGTGCGTGACGATATCGATCAACGATTCGCCGTTCGGATAGACCTCGCCCGCCTGTACCGCGCCCTCGAACTGCGAGGCGTAGCAGCGAATGGCCTTCAGTTTGCGCGCAAACTGTGCGGTCACATCCACGACGAACGTGGGCTTGAGCGCGTCTTCGCGATAGGCGATGGCGTGCAGCAGTTTGAACGGGCGGAACGCGGGGGCGTCACCCGGGGCGAACTTGGCCAGTCCAGCTAGAAAACACGCATCGCGCACGAGTTCTGTCGCGCGACGATGGTCGGGGTGTCGGCCGGTAGGTGCCGGCGCGATCACCACGCGCGGACGCAGGCGTCGCAGCACCTGCACCAGCCGCGCGCGGGTGTCGTCGTCGTTCCGAATACCGGCGTCCGGCAGCTCCAGATTCTCCCGTACCGCGAGGCCCATCACCCGCGCGGCCGCCGCAGCCTCGGCCGCGCGCAGCGCCGCCGAACCCTTCGTGCCCATCTCGCCCTGCGTTAAGTCCAGGACGCCTACGGCGTGTCCCGCATCGACCGCGCGAATCAGCGTGCCACCGCACGTCAGTTCGGCGTCATCGCGATGTGGGGCGATTGCCAGCAGATGCAGTTCGCTCATGACAAGACAGTAGAGGCGGAAGACGAGGACGACAAGGTGGGCGCGAACGGGTGTTACTCGTGACGGAGCGCTTCAATCGGATCGAGTCGGGCCGCTCGCTGCGCGGGCACCATGCCGAAGACCAGACCGATGCTGACCGACACGCACACCGCGATCACGGTGAACATCAGTGGCACGGGCGCGTCGACATTGAGCGCCAGCGATGCCACGCGCCCCATACCGAGCCCAACCGCGATACCGATCGCGCCACCAATTCCGGTGAGCGTGGCGGCTTCAATCAGGAACTGTTGCAGAATGTCGCGTCGCCGTGCGCCCAACGCCTTTCGCAGTCCGATCTCGCGCGTACGACTCGTGACCGACACGGTCATGATGGCCATCACGCCAATGCCGCCCACCAACAGCGCCACACTCGACAGCACGATCATCACCAGGAAGAACACGCCGGTGATGCCGTTGAACGTGTCGAGAATCTGATCCTGCGTCACCAAATCAAACGTGTTGCCATCGCGCGGGCGCATGCCACGCAGCTCACGGAGAGCCATGATCACCGCACTCTGCGCGTCCGCCACGGTCACGCCTTCGCGCGGCTTGACGGGAATCCACAGTGCATTGGTTCGATCGATCTGGAACTGTCGGTCCATCAGTCGAAACGGTAGGATGGCACCGGTCGATTGTCCGGGTGGCGCGAAGATATTGCCGGGTTCCTGCCACAGACCGATCACTTCAACAGGGCGACCGCCAACGCGCACCCAGCGGCCCACACTGGTTTCCTGTCCAAACAACTTGAGGGCCATCTTCTCCTCAAGCACCACTACCGGTGCGCCCGTCATGAGCTCATTGCGCGTGAACCATCGACCCCTCGCCAATTCGCCGCCCTGCACCAGCGGAAAGCCGTCATCGGCGCCAAAGATGGCCACAGGCTGCGACCGCGCCCCATCGGCTTCGATGCGCGCCAACGTCTGCGCCCACAACGCCGCATATGCGACCTCCGGCAGTCGGTTCAGCTGCTCGGCCTCTCGGATATTCAGGTCCGGACGGATGCGCACGTCCTTGGGCAGATTGTCCGGATTGAGCGGTGTCTGCGAGAACTTCTTCATCACATAGAACGTGGTCGGACCGGCGACTTCGATGGTGTTCACGATCGAGTCGCGAATCCCCTGTACGATCGCGGCCATCGCCATCACGGTCGCCACGCCGATCACGACACCGAGAATGGTTAGCGCCGAACGCAGCTTGCTGACGCGCAGTGCATCGAACGCGATGCGGATATTCTCCCCGAACGCCTCAACGCGGACGAGCGCCGACATGTCAGGTCTCGGCGCGCATGGCCGTGATCGGGTCGAGACGCGACGCGCGCGCGGCAGGGTCCACGCCGAACAGCACACCGATGCCGGCGCCCAACGACAAGGACAGCACGACCGACCAGAGGCTCACACGCGCCGGCAGCGGCGACACGGCGGCAATCACGGTGGCCAGTCCCCAGCCAGAGGCGACGCCCAGTGCACCACCCAATACGGCCAGCGCAACCGCTTCCGCCAGAAACTGCTTGCGCACATCGGCCGACGTGGCGCCAACCGCTTTGCGAAGTCCGATCTCGTGCGTGCGTTCCGTCACCGCCATCAGCATGATGTTCATGATGACGATACCACCCACGAGAATGCCGATGGCGACAACGGCGGGTACCACGGCAAACAACACCTTCGTCAGTTGCTTCCAGAAGTCCACGAGCGCATCAGCCGTGCCGACGTCGAAATTGTCGGCCTCGATCGGGCGAAGTCCACGCGCCATGCGCATGGCTTCCTGCGCACGCGCCATCGCCGGTGCGACCGACGCCGCGTCAGCCATCTTCACCGAAATCGTCGTCGTCTGTCGGCGACCGTAGATCGCTTCGAACGTGGAAATCGGCAGCAACGCGAATCCGTCAAACGACTGGCCGAGCACGCGTCCCTTGCGCCCGACCACGCCGATGACCGTGTACCGCTGGCCCATCAACCGAATCTCCTGATCGATGGCGTTGCCCTCGTCGAACAACTTGCTGGCAATGTCCGCACCGATGACCGCGACGCGACGTCGTTCCTCGATGTCGTTGTCGTTGAGCGGTCGACCGGCAGTGAAGGTGTAGTCCTGTACGAGCTGATAGCCCGCGGTCACGCCGAAAATCTGCACGCTGCCGAGGGTGCGATTGCGCCAGGTGATGTCGGCTTGCGGGGTCGGCCATCCGGATTGCAGGCTGATGGCAACGGCGTCGGGAAGGGCAGCGCGTACGGCCTCGGCATCGCGTTCGTCCACGCGCGGGCGCCTCCGCAACAACCGGAACTCGTCGTCATTGAACATGCCGAGACTGATCGGCAACCGCCGCACCTGAAACGTGTTCATACCGATCATGGCGTCGGCAATATTCTCCTTCACATACGCGTTCATCCCCTGGATGATCGCCACCACCGCCACGAGGAACCCCACCGAAACCACGATGCCAAGCAAGGTGAACGCCGTGCGCAGCGGGTTGACCCGCAGCTGCTGAAGCGACAGCCGGATGACATCGCTGAAGAGCATGGTGACCTCGCTACTCGTGCCGCAATGCTTCAACCGGATCGAGTTGCGAGGCGCGAATCGCCGGCAGCATGCCGAAGGCCACACCTGTGACCGCGCTGGCAATCAGCGCCGTCGCCACGATGCCGGCGGGTAGTGTGGCCGGAATGCTGCTGTAGCTGCGAATCGCCCACGCCAGCACGGCGCCAATACCCAGTCCAATCAGCGCACCAATGCTGGTCAGCGTGGCGGCTTCCACCAGAAACTGCCAACGAATGGTGCCGGCGGTTGCACCCAACGCCTTGCGCACGCCAATTTCGCGCGTGCGCTCGGTGACCGAGATCATCATGATCGCCACGACGCCCACGCCGCCAACCAGCAGCGCGACCGCTGAGAGCGCGAGACCCACCGCGAAGATCGCACCGAAGAGTTGGTCGAACGTTTCCTTGATGCGGTCCTGCTCGACGAGATAGAACGTGGCGCGCATACCCGGTCGGAGTCCACGACGCGCGCGCATGGACGCCATCACTTCGTCCATCACCTGACTCTGCACCGCAGTCGAGTGCGGGCGCACCAGCAATGTCAGCGAGCCTCTCCACACATCGAGTGTGCGCACCGCGGCTTGCAGCGGCACGATCGCGCGTGGCGTATCCGGACCCTTGCCTTCCAGCGTCTTGAGAAATCCCGCCTTGGGCTGGTAGATGCCGATCACCGTGAACTGTCGCCCGCTGATCATGATCTGCTTGCCAATCGGTTCCGACTCGCCGAACAACTGCGTCTTCAGCGTGTCGTTGATCAACACCACCGGTTGACCGGCATCATACTCTGAGCGCGTGAAGTTGCGCCCGGGACTGATG
>JBEBIR010000237.1:0-5943 GCA_040080315.1 Gemmatimonas sp. | reverse complement strand
GCCTTGATACAGTTAGACTGATGCGGGACAAGCGAATACCGACTCGACGATAGAAGCGCCGTCACCTGAAGCGGACACTCTTTGTATGTCGGGTGGGACGACGATTGAGGGATGTGAGCTTATTCGCACTTGCACGGGATCACTGGGGCAACTGACCGGTACGACAGCACACACATGCGTGAATCACTCGATCCTTCGCCGCGCACACGCGCCACCCTGCTCAAGGTGGTGGGCGCATTGACGAGCGTCGCCCTTCTCGGTGCGGTGTTTGCCCTTGGCGCGCGCTACGGTAGCGACCAGGTTCGGGCGCGCGACGAGTGGGTGGGCGGAAAGCTGCTGTCGACGGCGATAGACTCGGTGCGAGCGAACGCTTTGGATTCGCTGCCGAGTGAAGAACTGATTCGTCGCGCCGTCTCAGGCATGCTGCGTGAATTGCACGATCCGTACGCGGCCTTGCTGCGTCCAGAAGGCTACAAGAGCTATCGAGGGGCGCTGCTGGGCGAGAGTCAGGGCATGGGCATGTCACTGCGACTCCAGGGCCCGCTTCTCAGCGTGCGACGGGTCGCTGTGGGGTCGCCAGCGGCGACGGCCGGCGTGCATCGCGGCGATCGCGTCCTTGAGTGGAACGGTCTTCCCATCACCGACGCGCGCCTTCGCGCCGGTGCGGACAGCAGTCGCGTGCAGGGCGACCACACGGAGCTTTTGTTGTGGCGCGCACCGCGTGGCGATTCGATCCGCGTGACGGTCCACCGCGCGACGTGGCACACGCCTGCCGTGACGGAGTCCGGACTCTTGTCTGATTCGGTCGGTTACGTAAGACTCGCGACCATCACCCAGCGCGCGACGGAAGAAGTCGAGCGGACGGTGACGGCATTGACTCGTCGCGGCGCGCGTTCACTCGTGTTGGATTTGCGCGGCAACGGTGGCGGGTTGTTCGAGGAAGGGGTGAGCACAGCAGGGCTGTTCCTTCCGACGAATGTGGTCGTGGCGTCGTTGGCGGGGCGCGGTGGATCCGTGCCGCAGGTCTATCGCGCTCGCGGTTCACGGTGGCCAACGATGCCCCTCACCGTGCTCGTGGATGCGGGCACAGCCAGCGCGGCGGAGGTGATCGCCGCCGCGCTTCGCGAACACGATCGTGCCCTGCTGGTCGGTGCCCCGACGTACGGGAAAGGCGTAGTGCAACGCGTGGTGCGCCTGTCGCCGGAATTGTCGCTGCGCCTGACGACCGCGCGCTGGCTCACGCCAACGGGTCGCATGCTGGTGCGACGCCAAGGCACTGGTCCATCGGCGACTGGTGGCCTGCAACCGGATGTGTTGCTCGATGATGCCACGTGGCGCGATCCGTCCGGCGTCCCACGCGACTGGTCGGCGTTGGCGGTCACGTCGATCGTGGCGGAGGCCGATTCGGTCGCCATGCAGGGTCTGCGCGATGGATGGGTGACGTCGTCAGTGGCGATGCTGGAATCGAGAGTGCGACAGCAGGTGTCCGCACAGATTCCTCGCCGTCTCACGTCGGCCATTGGACCGGCGCAATGGGTCGGCGTGGCGACACGACTGGCGATGGCGCGCATACTGGAAGTCCGGACCATGGACGAAGCGCTGCTTCGCTACGCGATGCGCGAAGACGCCGCGCTGCGTGCTGGTCTGGAGGTGCTCGCACCAGGTCGCGACGCGACGCAAATGTTGCCATCGGACCTCCCGCGCGCCTTGGTCGCGCGCTAGATACGCGGTGCTGGATTGATGCGAATGCGTCACGCCGTGCTCATACGCGTGACCGCGCTCGGTGTGGCGCTGCTGGTCGCTCTCCCCGACAGCCCCAAGGCACAGGTGACGGACGGTCGCCCACGCACTGGATTGCGGGCGCTTCATGCGCTGGACTCGTGGCTGGTGAGTCGATACCGACGCGTGCAGTTGCTGCCGGACTCGCTCATGAATCGCGTGGTGTTGGCTGAAGAATTGGCGCCTCGCGTGGAGTCAGCGAGCGACGCCATCACCGGCGACACCCTGTTCGCCACACAGTTCCGCACGCGCCCCGAGATGACGTCGTTGCGCACCGGCGCCCGGGTACGACTGACCGGGCCGTCGGGATCCATCACCGTGATCACGGCCGAAATCATCGCGCGACGTCCCTTTCGCGCTCCACGCCGACCGGGCGGAGACACATCAGTGACCGGATGGCGATACGGATGGGCGTATCTTGCGCAGGTCCGCCGTCAGCATGCCACCACGTCTGCGACCGCGTATCGGGGATGGTCGCTGCTGCCGGCACCCGATACCCTTCGACGGCGTTAGCCGAGAGCGACGGTTAGCTTGCAAGCCGTGAATGGCTCCGCGCGGTTTTCCCGGTTGTCGGTGCTCGCGCTGTGCGCGTGGCTGCCGATTGTGGCGCTCCGCGAAGCGCGTGCGCAGCGTGGCGCCTCGCGCCAACCGTGGAATGACGCCGGTGCGGACTCGCTGATTGATCGGGCAACACAGCGCCGCAGTCTCCAACTCGCCGACAGCACGCTGCTGAGCTATCGGGCCGACGCGCACGGATTTCTCGCGTTCCTCGCGCAGTTGGGGGAGGGTGTGATCATCCCCCCGAAGGTGGTGCAGAGCGAGGAACTGGCGCTCACCATCTCGTGGTGGCAACCGAATCGCAGTGCGCAGCAATTGGTTGGACGGCGCGACACCACGTTGCTTCCCGCCAACGTCGGCTACTATCGTGACCGCTACGGCGTGATACTCGACAACCTGCCGGATCGTATTCGCCTCGGTGATGGACAGGATGTGCGCGATGTCCCGCATCCGCTCGCGGCGACCGCGCGTTCGCTCTATGAGTTTCAGCGCGCAAGCCCGGTGCGCATCCGTATTCCGGGGCGCGAGATTGTGGTGGACGAGGTACGATTCCGCCCGCGCGACGGCACCACGCCAGCCGCCATCGGGTCGGTGTTTCTCGATCGGGAAACGGCGGCCGTGGTGCGACTGTCCATGACGTTCACGCGAGCGGCGATTCTGGACAAGCGCATCGAGACGCTGGTCGTGACGCTCGAGAATAGCCTGGTGCGAGAGCGCTACTGGCTGCCGCGGCGTCAGGAGGTGGAAGTCTCTCGCGGGTCAACGTGGATGGACATTCCCGTGCGCGGCATTGTGCGCGGTCGATGGGAAGTGTCCGGCTACGAAGTCAACGAGCGCATCCCGACGGCGACGATGGCCATGCCACGGTGGAGTTCCGCGTCGCCCGATTCGTTGCGCCGCTATCCGTTCACCGGCCGCGTGGTGGACGTGTTGCCGCCCGAGATTCAGGTGGCGACCAGTGAAGACGTGGTGCGGGCCCGCGTGCAGGCAGAGGCGGCGGTACGCGCCGCGATGTTGACGCGTCCAGCTCGCACCGCGGTCACCGGTCGCGGAATCAGCGACGCCGCGCGATTCACGCGCGCCGAGGGTCTGTCGTTGGGTGTCGGTGCGTCGCGACGGTGGGGTGCAGGCTGGCTGCTCTCGGCGCGTGGACGATACGGCATTGACGACCGAGAGCCAAAGGGGCAGATCGCCATCGGACGCGCGCCCGCATTTGGTCGTGAACCATTGCTGCAGTTGTTTGTCGAACGGGACTTGCGCGAGCTGACGGTGCCGGAACGCGGCGGTGTCACGAACTCGCTGGCGGCATTGGCGTTCGGCAGCGACTACTCGCAGCAGGTGGACACGCGCGCCGGGGGACTGTCGCTACGCCGCTCGCCACTGGACCCGTTCACGTTGCGCATTGCGTACGAAACTGATGCACCAGTGACCGTCACCGCGCGGCCGATGAGCGGACGCTTTGAACCGGTGGTGGGTGCATGGCGTCTGCGCGGGGTGCGCGCCGAGGTGCGCGGAACCGGCGGTTGGATTCCGGGTGATGCGCATGCGACACAGGGACGTTGGTGGCTGCATGCGTCGGTTGGCGGATACGCCGGCACGGGAACTGGAGACCAGTCGGTGACGCCTCGGGTGGCGCGGGCGCAGGGATTCTTGCTGGTGCAACGTGCGCTCTCGCACGATCGCGCGATCGTGTCGCTCAGTCAGGTCGGCGTGGCGGGTGGTACCGACCTTCCACCGCAATGGTTGCTGTTCATCGGCGGCCCGTGGTCTGCGCCGGGCTACGATGCCGCATCGTTTGCGACCCGCGCGTTCGTGTCACAGCGCCTTGAAGTGCGACAACCGATCCCTGGGCCCACGATTCCCCTGGGGCGCTATGGGAAGGCCCCCGGACACATCACGTTGGCGCCGTATGCGCAGGTGACGGCAACGGCGAGCGGGATTCCTTCGACACCCTCCCGGAACGCCGGCGTCTGGCCGTCGGCGGGCGTGGGGGTATTGTTCTTCTTCGATCTGTTGCGCGCCGATGTAGCGCGCGGACTGCGTAACGGCGCGTGGCGATTCGCTATCGACATCGATCGCGGCTTCTGGGGGATTCTCTGACAGCGCGCTATGATCAGGCGTACTACGACAAGTGGTATCGCCATCCGAAGCATCGCGTGAAGTCACCGGCCGAACTTCGACGGCACGCCGAATTCGTTTTACGCCTGGCCGAATGGGTGCTGGGCCGTCCGGTGCACACGGTGCTCGACGTCGGCTGCGGCGAGGGGCAATGGCAACCGCAACTGAAACGCATGCGACCTTCACTGCATTACGACGGCGTGGACCCAAGCGAGTATGCGATACAGCGCTTCGGCACGCGACGCGGACTGCAGTGGGGCGGCATCGAAGATCTGGACAGGCTGGCCCTGCGCGAGAAGTACGACTTGGTGATATGCTGTGGCATGCTCAACTATCTGCCCACGACCACATTGTCTGGCGGGCTGTCGCAGGTGTCACGCCGCACCGGCGGCATCGCCTACCTCGAGCTCTTCACGAACGCCGACGCCTTCGAAGGCGATATCAGCTGGCCGCCGCCGCAGTCTGCGCCGTGGTATCGGCGCGTGATACGCCGTGCAGGTCTTCACCCGATTGGCATGCACGGATACGTGCCAGCGGCGCACCGCGATCGCGTCTCGACGCTCGAGCGACTCTGACATCATGACCGATTCACAGTGGTTGGCGTTTGTTGATCGCCTGGCCGCCGAACGGCGTGTGTTTGGATCCGGACGTCCCGTTCGCGCGTTGGCCGAGGAGTTCATTCGTCGCGCGCTTGCCCTGCTGTTTCCGCAGTTTGCCGGCGTGGATGAAGACGGCGGACTGGATGTTCGAACGGACGCGGAGCGCGTGGAGCAGGTACTCGGGATGGCCATTGAATCACTGGTGCCCGACGCGCCAACGGTGGTGCGCGCATTTCTGGAGCGACTGCCCGCCGTGCACGAGCTGCTCCTGACCGATGCGCAGGCGATCCACGCGGGTGATCCGGCCGCGGAGAGTCTCGATGAAGTCATTCTCGCATATCCCGGCTTCCTCGCGACCGCCGTGCACCGGCTCGCGCATGAGCTGTATGTGCTGAAGGTTCCGCTCGCACCACGTCTCGTGTCGGAATGGGCGCATCGCGAAACCGGAATCGACATTCATCCGGGCGCGCAAATCGGTGCCTCGTTCGCCATCGATCACGGCACCGGCATCGTGATCGGTGAAACCAGCGTCATCGGAGAGCGCGTAAAGGTGTATCAGGGAGTCACCTTGGGCGCGCTGGCCGTCAGCAAGCATCTGGCGAATCGCAAGCGCCATCCGACGGTCGGCGATGATGCGGTGATCTACGCCAACGCGACGATACTCGGTGGGAATACCGTCGTTGGTGCCGGCTCGATTATTGGCGGCAACGTGTGGCTCACTGCATCGGTGCCGCCACGCTCGGTGGTGCAGTTCAATAGCACCGTCGCGCAACGACCGGCAGACGATGGGCTGGAGTTTCATATTTAGGTTGACCGTTCCACCACAAGGGTCACGAAGGTCACAAACTTGTTGAACACCCACCTGCAAGGACACTAGCATGCGCGCCAA
>JBEBIR010000236.1:0-5963 GCA_040080315.1 Gemmatimonas sp. | reverse complement strand
TGCTGGTGGTGCCGACACACGGCACCACGGCGATAGGCCGATGCCCGGCGGCGACATCGGCGCGCAACGCGGCCTCCAGCGCATCGGGTCGCATGCGGAACTGCTCATCGGCCGGAATCTTCACGAGATTCTCATGGCCGAGTCCGAGTGCGATGACCGCCTTGTCAATCGAGGAGTGCGCGTGCTCGGAGCAATACACCCGCAGCGCCGGCAAATCGCTGCGCGCCGCCATGCCGCGCGTGCGGATATCGAGTCCCGTCGCTTCGCGTGCCGCGGCGAGCGCGTAGAACGTGCTGACAGACGCCGTGTCGGTGATCTGACCAAACCAGCCATCGCCCAAACCCATCAACTGTCGCAACCAGTCGAGCGTGACGTCTTCCAACTCGGTCACTGCGGGACTGGTCACCCACAGCATGCCGTTGGCATTCAGTCCCGCCGTAAGCAGCTCACCAAGAATGCCCGGGTACGATGACGAGTTGGCGAAGTAGGCGAAGAACGACGGGTGATTCCAATGGGTGATGCCGGGCAGAATGGTGCGGTGGAAATCGCCCAGCATCGCCTCCAGTGGCTCACCAACAACGGGTGGCGAGGCGGGCAGCGCGCGACGCGTGTCGCCGGGCTTCGCGCGACTCCTGACCGGATACTGCTCGGGATGCTCGAGGTAGTCAGCGATCCAGTCCACCGCAGCATGCGCCGCGGCACGAAATTCTTCGGGCGAGAGATCGCCGGCGAACGAGGAATCGAGCATGCGACAAGTTTGCGACGCGCGCGATCAAACTCCAGCCCCGCCTGTGAACGCGTTAGGGCGGCGCAAGACGCAGCGCCCAGTGCACGCGCAGATACTCCTCCAGCACGGTGGCCGTCGCGTCACCGAACCGATCGCGATTGGTGGCATTGTCGCGCACACCGGTGAAATACGACTCAATCTGGACGCCACAAATGCCGCCATTGGACGTGCCACCCAGCGCGGTGGCACCACTGCCGCACGAGTGGCGCATCGTGTTGTCACCCCCATTGAAGTAGTCGGCGCCGTTGGGACTCGGATCGCTTGCGCTGGGCACCGAGGGAAAGCCGTTGTTCGCGTACAATGTGCCAAGACTGTTCGGCCCGCGCAGCAGTGCAGGGAACGACAAGGGCGAGACCTGCGACAGAGTGCGAATACTCGACAGGTTCTCGAATGACGCCGACGCATCGAGCGCGGCATCCGTGCGATTCAAGTCGGCATCGGTCAGCAGGTATCCCAGTTCGAGTCGCGCGATCGCATGACCATGTCCGTGGATGTCCATGTACCATCCCTTGCCACTCGTCTGCAGCACCGCGGTCTTGGCAGTATTGATGAATGCGTGCCAGTCTTCGAGCGCGGCGGCCGCGTCGGCATTGCCACAATCGGCCTCGGGCGAGACACGATTTGGATCGAGCTTGCGCCGCGATAGCAGGGAAATGATGATGTGCGGATACGTGCCGAACCGCGCGAAGAACCGCTGCTGCATCGCCCGCACGAGCTCGCCAGTGTTCGTGTCGGTCACTGTCGTGGCCGCCCCCCCGCAGGCACTGGCTGTCCGATCGGGAATGCCGCTTGGTGTGAGGGACCCGCCGTGCGGTGCCGTGAGAATGACCGGCGCGTTGCCCGCGACATACTCGATGAAGCCGTTGCGTCCGAAATACGACTGCCCGGCAACATACGAAATGGGCGCACTTACAGTGACCGCGATACTGCCGCTTATCGACCCGCTGGCCGCCTGAATCGTCGCGACACCGGCGCTCACTCCCGACACGATGCCGAAGGATGAGACCGTCGCGACGGCCGACGTGCTCGACGTCCATGTGAGCGTGGCGGTCATCACATGCCCCAGTTGATCGCGCGGCGTTGCGGTCAGTTGCAGTGTGCCGCCAACCGGGAGCGTGCCACTGGTGGCGGTGACCGCGATGCTCGTGAGCACCGGCGTGACCACCGGCGTGTCGGTCGGTGACGACCCCCCGCCGCACGACAGCGTCACACCCGCCAGCGCCAGGGTGCGAAGCACGCACGACCAAGTCACCCCGGCAGGTCCTTCGGCATCGCCCGACCCACGATGATGGTGATGTTGTCTGTCCCACCATCATCCAGCGCGTCCTGCAACAACTGCTCGCAGACTTGTTTTGCCGACGTCATCGCGGCCAGGCGCTCCGCGATCTTCTCATCCGACACATGCTTGGTGAGTCCGTCGCTGCAGAACAGGTGCACGTTCCGCCAACTCGAGCGGAGTCGCGTCACGACGGGTGTAGTCGTCTCGCCTCCGATGGAGCTGGAGAGGACGTTGGCCAATCGCGACGAAGCCGCCACGGCGCGCGTGAAGACTCCCTGATCCACCAGATCCTGTGCCATCGTCTGATCGCGCGTGACTTGCGTGAGCACACCCTCGCGGTAGAGGTATGCGCGCGAATCGCCCACCTGCAGCAGATAGAACCAGGGCCACACGCCAAGGTAGAGCGTGAGTGTCGTTGCCATGGTGCGGCCGTCGGCCTCGGCGGCGGCCCGCGCCACGACGGCCTCATGACTCTTGATGGCCGCTTCCTGCAGCTGCTCCACGAACTCGGCGTCCGACACTTCGCCCCGATCATAGCAACGCATGCTGCTGCCCACATAGTGCATGGCGTTCTCGAGCGCCGTGGCACTCGCCTTCTCGCCGCCCACGGCGCCGCCAACACCATCGGCGACCATCGCCAGGAACGCCAGTCGCTCGTCATTCACTTCAAGACGCGCGGCGTCGGGAAGACTTGTTTGCAGGATGTCTACGCGACGATGAATGGTCGCCAGCAGGAAGTGGTCCTGATTGTTCGGGCGCACCTTGCCGGTGTGCGTCAGCCCGTAGGTCTCGATCTCGTCATCGCGTGGGCGGCGGTCGGGGCTCAGCGTGATGTGTTCGGTCATTGTTGAGGAGGCTCCATGCACTTGTTGCGTCGGATCGGCTTTCGTGGAAGCTACCTCACGGGATGGCCGCTCGCTGGCATGGGCGATAACATAGGGCGGAATCGGAGCCCGCCCCGTCCCCCGCGAGATGCCAGAACCTGTGCTGGACCGACTGACGACCGCCTTGGCCGGCCGCTACGAGCTGCTTCGCGAGCTCGGTCGCGGCGGCATGGCGACCGTGTATCTCGCGCGCGATAGCCGTCATTCGCGCCAGGTCGCGATCAAAGTGTTGCATCCGGAACTGGCTGCCGTACTCGGCGCAGAGCGCTTTCTCGCGGAGATTCGCACCACCGCGAACCTGCAGCATCCGCACATCCTGCCGTTGTTCGACTCCGGCAGTGCCGACGGGCAACTGTTCTACGTAATGCCGTTTGTCGAAGGCGAAACCCTGCGTGGGCGGCTTGATCGGGAAACGCAGTTGCCGATTGCTGACGCGGTGCAGCTGGCGCGAGAAGTCGCCGACGCGTTGCAACATGCGCACGAGCGCGGTGTGATTCATCGCGACATCAAGCCGGAGAACATCCTGCTGCAGGGCGGCCATGCACTGGTCGCCGACTTCGGCATTGCCCTGGCTGTGCAGCAGGCTGGTGGGCAGCGCATGACGCAAACCGGCCTCAGTCTCGGCACGCCGCAGTACATGGCGCCGGAACAGGCCATGGGCGAGAAAGCGGTCGACGCGCGCGCGGATATTTATGCGCTGGGCGCGGTCACGTATGAGATGTTGGCCGGCGAGCCGCCGTTTACGGGGCCAACGGCGCAAGCCATTATCGCGCGCGCACTCACCAGCGATGCGCCACCACTGGAGTCGGTCCGCAAGGCCATTCCGTCGAGCGTCGCCGACGCGGTACACCGAGCACTCGAAAAGTTGCCGGCTGATCGATTCAACGACGCCAGGAGCTTCGTTGTTGCGTTGACCAGCAATGACTCAGGACGACGCACGACGTCTGGCCGAATGACTGGGCCGGCACGGGAAGCGCCGAAACGCCGCACACTCATCGCGTGGTTCGCCGCGACGCTGCTGGTGGGTCTGCTTGGGGGTTGGGCGGCAACCCGTGTGTCGGGAAACGCATCGGCCACGGCGGGTTCGCCGCTGACCGTGAGCGCGTTTGAAGCGCCCACTGCAGGGATCTTGGCGCAGAAGCGATCGATCGCACTCACACCCGACGGTACACGGCTCGCATTTCTGGTCGTGACACCGGATGGCGGTCGCCAACTGCTCGTCCGTCGTTTGGACGACCCTGTGGCAACACCACTCGCGGACATCCACAGCGCCGACGTGCCGTTCTGGTCACCCGACTCGCGCACGCTTGGGTTCTTCAACGAGGGCTTCCTCACCGTGCGTGACGCCAACGGCACCGTGCGGAGACTGTGTCCTGCCGTCGAGCCCAGCAGCGCCGATTGGGGAAGCAAGAATATCATCATCTTCACCCACCGACTCGGCATTTCGACGGTGAGTGGTGCTGGCGGCGCGTGCCGCCTCGTGGTGCCGCGCGGAGCCGACAGGATGCTGAAGGCCGCGATGCTGCCTGATGGCGAACGCTTCGTGTACGCGCCGAACGAGACCACCGAACTGCGAGTCGCGCGCCTCGATGGTACAACGATTGCGACCCTGCCGCTGCGGGCGCGAGACCTTCTGGTCGTGCCGCCACGCTGGCTGGCGCTCATGAACGAGCAGGACGGGCTCACGCTGGACATACAGGAGATGGACTGGACATCGCTCACGCCGCGCGGACCGCGGACGCAAGTGATCAACGACCTACGCGCAGCGGGCGGCGAGTTTACGTTGGCATTCGGCGGCGATGCGCTGGTCTATCTGCCCGGCAGCCTTGACCTGCCGTATCTCGAGTTCGACGCTCGCGGTGTTCTTCGAGACTCGGTGCGCATCACGGGCACGTGGACGCTCGACGTTCATCGGTTCAGTCCCGGTGTGGTGAAGGTGGCGGTGGGTGGTAACGTCGGCGGACTCTGGCTGTACGATGTCGAATCAGATCGCGGAACGCGCCTGATGGTTCAGGATTCTGGCGGCCCAGCGAGCCGGATGCTTGGCGCAACATATCCCTTGTTCAATCGAGACGGCTCGCGGCTCGTGTACATCGTGCGTCGAGGTACGTACTGCGACATCGTCGTGCGGGATCTCGCGACCGATGTCGAGCGTTCCACCGTTCGCATGCCGCGCGCACACCTGTGTCCGAGATTGATGGACTGGTCTGACGATGAACGCGAGGTTCTCGCGGAAGGGGACTCGGTATTGCGCATGATTCCGCTTGATGGGTCGCCGTCTCGCGTCGCGGTGACGCGGCCTGGACGCTTGTTGGATGCGCGCATTTCGCCGGACCGGAGGACGATTGCCTATTCATCTGATGAGACGGAGCGCGCGGAGGTATATGTGCGAGCGATCGATCGGGGCTCTCCAATTCTGATTTCCCAATCCGGCGGTCGCTGGCCGAACTGGGGAGCAACCAACGGCATGCTCTATTTCATGGCGCCCGATGGGAGGGTGATGGTGGTTGCGCCTTCCATCAGCACAATGGCACGAGCGTCCGAACCCCGCGCACTATTTTCGTTGGGCGGCGAGCGACTTGGCTTCTTCGAAGATCGGGGGATCGGCCTCGCGGTTCTCGGCAACGGTGAGCGATTCTTTGTGCGACAGTCGCCCGCGGCGCCGGCGTTGCGATTGGTGAGACCGTGGACAGAACTATTGACGAGGCCAGCCCATGAGTGACACTCCGCCCGACGGCCTCACCCGCCGCGCCTTTGGACAACTGCTTGGGGTCGCTGCACTCACCGGCGCGCTGCCCGCTGCCACGCACGGCGCGACAACGGCCGCGCCGCCACCAACCGACGAATCCATGGAATCGCTCAGTGTGTCCGCCGACGAGCTCTGCGATCTTACCGCCGTCGATCTTGCCGCGCGCATCCGACGCAAGCAGGTCTCGTCACGTGATGTGATGGCCGCACATCTCGCGCGCATCGAACGCGTAAACCCGAAGATCAACGCGATCGTGACGCTGGT
>JBEBIR010000235.1:0-5970 GCA_040080315.1 Gemmatimonas sp. | reverse complement strand
GCGCGCGCGCTCGGCGTGCGCCGTCACCGCACGCTGCTGCTGGTCGCGGCCGTGTATGGCGCGGCGCTCATGATTGGCGCCGATCTCGTCGCGCGCACAGTGCGTGCACCCGCCGATTTGCCATTGGGTGCGGTTACCGCGCTGGTTGGCGTGCCGTTCTTTCTCCTGCGGTTGCGTCGGCTCAGCCAATGAGCGTCGCGCCCGCATTGTCATTCCATGACGTCGTCGTGCAGTACGCGGGTCGTGCCGCGCCTGCACTCAACGGTGTTTCGTTGACCGCACTTCCCGGCACACTCACCGCGGTCGTTGGGCCGAATGGCAGTGGGAAAAGCACCCTCGTGCGCGCGTTGTTGCGACTGGCACCGCTCATCAAGGGCGACATTCGTCTCGGACAGACGCCACTGGCCACGCTGGCGCCGCGCGCGTTCGCCATGCAGGTCGCGGTCGTGCCGCAGCGGGAAGAGCCGGTGGTTCCCATGCACGTGGAGGACTTCGTCGCGCTTGGACGACATGCGCATCGCTCGGCATTCGGTGCACTCGGTGCACACGACCAGCGCTGCATTGACGACGCGCTGATGCGAGCCGGGATGCACGATGCGGCGAGTCGGCGCACCGACCAACTGTCCGGTGGCGAATGGCAGCGCGTGCGCATTGCGCGCGCGCTGGCCCAGGACGCGCAGGTGCTGGTGCTTGACGAGCCGACATCATTCCTTGATATCGCGCACGAGATGGCCGTGTTCGAATTGCTGGACACCCTCGCTCGCGAAGGGCGCACCGTCTTGCTGGTCAGCCATCAACTCAACCTTGTGGCGCGTTTCGCGTCGCACATCGTGGTGCTGCATGAGGGCAAGGTGGCGGCCGCCGGAACCGCCAACGACGTCATGCGTGGCGAACTGCTGGAAAGTGTGTACGACTGGCCGCTGGTCATCACACGCGATCCCGCAGTCGGTGCGCCAGCACTGTTACCACTGCGCAGTCGCGGAACAAGACGCACGTAGATTTGCTTTCGTCTTCCGTCTTCCGTCTCCCGTCTGGCTTTCTTGCTCCATGACGCTCCTCGTCACCGAAGCGATCGTCCTCCACGTCGCGGACTATCTCGAGTCGTCGAGAATCCTCCGCCTGGCCACTCGCGAAGCGGGCGTGCAGTCCGTGGTCGCACGCGGCGCGCGCAATTCACGCAAACGTTTTGGCAGTGCCGTCGACCTGTTCGCACAGGGGCAGGCACAGCTCGACACGCGACCGGGTCGCGACCTCCACGTGCTGGTAAGCTTCGACGTGGTGAACTCGCATCCCGGATTGGCCGAACACCTTGCACGCTTCAGTGCCGCGTCGGCGATAGCGGAAATCGCCATGCGGGTCGTGCATGAGGAAGCGGCGCCGCTGGTGTTCGATGGCCTGGCGGCCGCGCTGTCCGATCTGGCAGCGCAGGACGGCGAGCGTACCACCGCGATCGCGTTAGGCGCGCTCTGGCGACTGGTGCGAGACGTCGGGTTCTCTCCGTCGCTCCATCAGTGCGCGGAATGTCATGCCGACATCGGCGATGACGAAGACGCGATGTTCAGCCATTTGGCCGGTGGCGTGCTCTGCGTTCGGTGCGGCGTGCGCTCGCCAGGGGGGCGCCGTCTGCCGGCGTCGGCACGGCAGGCAATCGCCGGATGGATGGCCAACGAGGACGCCGAGCTCAGCAATACGGACGCTCGCGCCCACCAACGATTGCTTCGCGAGTTTCTGGGGCACCACCTGACCGACGGTCGGCCCACCCGGGCCTATGCCAGCTGGGAGGCCGGTGGACTCCAATCATCCGGTTAGGAGTGCGACGTAACTGATTGTCATGCAATAGGTTATGCACAGCTCGTGCGCCCACGCTGACCGGAATTTCGTTGCCACTCCATGCCGTCAGACGTCGTGTAATTAGTGATGTACGACACGATGTGTGGTCCCGAAACTTGCTTGACTCCACGAATCGTCCATCCTAACTTGTGCGGTGTAGTATCAATCGAGCAGTTCCGGCAGTTCAACCATTCACCCTCAATTTGGAGACTTCGACTAGCCACCTGATTCGTCAGTCGGAGAAGCAACATGAAACGTGTGTGGACAGCACTGGGTCTGGTGCTCGCTCTCACTGCTTTCATGCCACGAGCATCTCAGGCACAGGACACTCGCGATAAGAAGCCGGGCATGACGCTTGGTCAGAACTATCCGAATCCGTTCAATCCTGAGACAACGATCCCGTTCGGCGTGGGTGACCCACCTGCGTGCACTGACAACGGAAAGCAGTATCGGGTGAGTCTGAAGATCTACAATCTTCTCTCTCAGCTGGTTGCGATTCCGATACTGAAGGGCCCAGGCACACAACTGGGCAACGTTACCATCTCATGCGGCAACTACGAAGCGTATTGGGATGGCAAGGTGCTGAACACGGGTCGAGAGGCAGCTTCGGGCGTGTACTACTACCGACTTGAAGTCAACGGCGTCCCGCTGTTGAAGAAGATGATCTCGGTTAAGTAGGCCGCAGTGAGCACCACGGACCTGCAGTAGACAATTCATCATGGCGCGCCGGGTTAGCGGACCCAGCGCGCCATTTTGCATTTTTGACCGTAGTGAATGCCAGAGCAGCAGCGCGAAACACCGTCCGTGACTACGCGTTCTGCAGTTCTGGCCGATTGCGCTCGGCACACCAGTTGCCAACTTCTACGCATATGATCAATCCCGATCGCCTGACCGTGAAGAGCGCGGAAGCGCTCAACGATGCCGTCGCGTTGGCCCGCAAGGCCGGCAATCCGTCGGTATACGACCTGCACATGCTGCTTGCGCTCCTCTCGCAGGACGAAGGCATCGTGGTGCCGATTCTGCAGAAGGTGGGCGTGAACATCACCGCGCTGCGCGCGGCCGCCGATCTCGAAGCCGGCCGCTATGCCAAGCAGAGCGACGCCCAGCCGTCGTTCAGCCGCGAGATCACGTCGGTGGTCGATGCCGCGGAAAAGGAAGCCAAACTGCTCGGTGACGAGTTCATTTCCACCGAACACCTCCTGTTGTCGCTCGCCGATGTGAAAGGCATCGACAGCAGTCGCCTCCTGGCCACCGTGGGCGCCAATCGGCAGGCCTTACTCGATGCGCTCAAGCTTGTTCGTGGCGCGCACAAAGTCACCGATCAATCACCCGAGCAGCAGTATCAGGCGCTGCAGCGCTACACGCGCGATCTCACCGACGCCGCGCGGCGTGGCAAGCTTGATCCGGTGATTGGACGCGACGAGGAGATTCGTCGCGTTATCCAGGTGCTGTCACGCCGTACAAAAAACAATCCGGTGCTGATCGGTGAACCCGGCGTGGGCAAGACTGCTATTGCCGAAGGACTCGCCCAGCGCATCATCAGTGGCGACGTGCCCGAAGGCTTGCGCAACAAGCGCCTGGTGTCACTCGACATGGGCGCGCTCATTGCCGGCGCCAAGTTCCGTGGTGAATTCGAAGAGCGACTGAAAGCCGTCCTCAAGGAGATCACCGCCGCGGAAGGTCTGTACGTGGTGTTCATCGACGAAATGCACACCATCGTCGGCGCGGGCAAGGCGGAAGGCAGCATGGACGCCGGCAACATGCTCAAGCCCATGCTGGCCCGCGGGGAACTGCGCGTTGTGGGCGCCACCACGCTTGACGAATATCGCCTGCATGTCGAAAAGGACGCGGCCCTTGAACGTCGCTTCCAGCCCGTGTTCGTGGGCGAGCCCAGTGTGGAAAGCACGATTGCGATTCTGCGCGGACTCAAGGAGCGCTACGAATCGCATCACGGTGTGCGTATCACCGATGGCGCGGTCGTGGCGGCCGCGACGCTCTCCAATCGGTATATCGGCGACCGCTTCCTGCCCGACAAAGCCATCGACTTGATCGACGAAGCCGCGTCGCGATTGCGCATCGAGATTGATTCGGTGCCGCAGGTGATCGATGAAGTCGAACGTCGCATCGTGCAGCTCGAAATCGAACGGCAGGCGCTGCGCAAGGAAACCGACGTGGCGTCCATCGAGCGTCGCGCGGCACTTGAACGCGAATTGGCCGACGCCAAGGAACACGCCGCCGGTATGCGCGCCCAGTGGCAGCGCGAGAAGGACACACTCGGCGCCGTGGGTCGCATCAAGCAGGAGATCGAGCAGACGCGTTTCGAGGCCGAGAAAGTCACGCGCGCCGGTGACCTGAACAAGGCCGCTGAAATCACGTACGGTCGCATTCCGCAACTCGAACGGCAGATGAAGGAAGCCGAAGCGCAACTCGGCAGCCAGAACGGTCGTCCGCAGTTTCTCAAGGAAGAAGTCGGCGCCGACGACGTGGCGGAAATCGTGGCGCGTTGGACCGGCATCCCCGTGACGCGCATGCTGGAGTCCGAGCGCGAACGCCTCACCAAACTGGAAGACGTGCTCGCCACGCGAGTGATCGGACAAGGTGAGGCCGTGCGTGCGGTGGCCAACGCTGTTCGTCGTTCTCGCGCTGGACTGCAAGACCCCAATCGCCCCATCGGCTCGTTCATCTTTCTTGGACCCACGGGCGTGGGTAAAACGGAAACCGCGCGGGCCCTCGCCGAGTATCTGTTTGACGACGAGCACGCGATGGTGCGCATCGACATGTCTGAGTACATGGAGAAGCACGCGGTGGCGCGGCTCATCGGCGCACCACCGGGCTACGTGGGCTACGAAGAAGGCGGGCAGCTTACTGAAGCCGTGCGTCGCCGGCCGTACTCGGTGATCCTGTTCGACGAAATCGAGAAGGCGCATCCGGATGTATTCAACATCCTCCTGCAGTTGCTCGATGACGGGCGACTGACCGACTCGCAGGGCCGCACGGTGGACTTCCGCAATTCGGTCGTCATCATGACGTCCAACGTGGGCAGTCAGCTCATTCTGGAACGCGCGCAAACCAACGAGCCGTGGACACGCGTCGAGCATGACGTGCTGGCCGCGATGCGCGGCGTGTTCAAGCCGGAGTTCCTCAATCGCATCGACGACATCGTGGTGTTCCATCCGCTCAGTCGGAGCGACATCGATCACATCGTTGACTTGCAACTGCGACACCTGCGCAAGTTGCTCACCGAACGCAAGCTCACGATCGTGTTGTCCGACGCCGCGCGCCGTCAGCTCGCCGATGCCGGCTACGATCCCGTGTTCGGCGCGCGTCCACTCAAGCGCGCCGTGCAGCGCATGCTGCAGAACCCGCTCGCATTGGCGGTGCTGGAAGGGAAGTTCAAGGAGGGCGATATCATCGTTGCTGAGGAAGGGGCGGATGACACGCTCACGTTCCGGCACGGCGACGGCAGCGAAGTGGATGCCGCCAACCCCTCGGCCATCGCCCTCGCGTGACAGAGCGGGTGTATGCGCCGGAGCGCGAGGGTGAGCTGGCGGCGATGGAGTCAGCACTGGAGCAGGCGCACGAAGCGTCGCGGGCCGGAGAAGTGCCGGTTGGCGCCGTACTGCTGCACGGGGGCGTGATCATCGCGCGAGCGCAGAATCGGATGGTGCGCGATCGCGACGCCACCGCGCATGCCGAAGTGCTGGTGCTGCGTGACGCGATGCGTCAGTTGGGCGAGGGCCGATTGTCCGGCGCCACACTGGTGGTCACCCTGGAACCCTGCGCCATGTGCGCGGGAGCGATTGTGCTGTCGCGGGTTGATCGGCTGGTGTTCGGATCGTGGGACCCCAAGGCCGGGATGTGCGGCTCGGTGGGTGATGTGGTCAGGCACCCGAAGCTCAATCACCGTCCGGAGGTCATGGGAGGGCTACTGGACGCGGCGTCCGCGGCCCTGTTGCGCGAGTTCTTTGCCGGGCGTCGTTGAACTCCCAGCCTCAGGGTTTTATTAATACGAGCTGTACCGGAACGCACTGAGGTGCGATTCAGTCCCAGGATAGGTGGCCGAGTGGTTGAAGGCACCGGTCTCGAAAACCGGCGTACCAGCAATGGTACCGTGAGTTCGAATCTCACCCTGTCCGTGCT
>JBEBIR010000234.1:0-5970 GCA_040080315.1 Gemmatimonas sp. | reverse complement strand
CGCCACAACGCCGGCCAGCATCACGAACGACACCCGCTGCAATGCGGTGATATCGGCCAGCGGGTTGCCATCGACGGCAATGATATCGGCCAGCTTGCCAGTCGCGACCACGCCGCGATCGGTTTTGCCGAACAGCTCAGCGTTGTAGCTGGTCGCCGTGCGAATGGCTTCAATGGGAGACATCCCGTAGCGCACGTATGACGCAAACTCCTTCGCGTTCTCGCCGTGCGGATACACCGCGGCGTCGGTTCCGAACGCGATCTTCACCTTGGCCGCAATCGCCTTCTTGAGACTCTCGCGGGCCAGCGGAAGGATATACTCGGCTTTCGCGCGAATGGGCGGTGGCAGCACGGCGAAGTTGATGCGCTCGGTGAGATACGTGGTTGGCACGAGCCACGTCCCGCGTTCCTTCATTAGGGCGATCGCCTCGTCATCGAGCATCGAGCCGTGTTCGATGCTGGCCACTCCGGCGCGAATGGCGGCCTTGATGCCGTCGGTGCCGTGCGCATGCGCGGCCACTTTGATGCCGTGACGCGCCGCTTCGTCAACAATCGCCTTCATCTCTTCAAGCGAATACTGCTGTGCGCCCACCGGTCCTTCCAGCGACAACACGCCAGCCGTTGCGCAGATCTTGATGAACTGTGCGCCGTGCTTGATCTGATAGCGCACTGCTTCAATGGCGTTCCAGGGGCCATCCGCGCGACCGTCCTGCACGCTGGCCTCCAGCACACCGGGTGCGTATCCGGTGGCGTCGCAATGCCCGCCGGTAATGCCAAGTGCGTTGCGCGACGGAATGATGTGCGGTGCCAGCACATCGCCGCGCTCAACCGCCTTGCCCAGTGCGACGGTGGCCGACCCACCGATGTCGCGCACGGTGGTGAATCCGGCCATCAGCGTGGTGCGTCCGTGCTTCACCGAGTGCAGCGCGGCGTCCACGTCGGTATCGGTGACTGGCTGCAGCAGCATGTTCGCGCCAATCTCGCCAGTCAGGTGCGTGTGCGCATCCATGAGACCCGGCAGCAACGTCACATCGCCCAGGTCGATAATGCGCGCACCGGCCGGCAGCGTGGCAGGATTGACCGCCGTGATGAGCTTCCCGTCGACGACAATGCGCGGGTTCGCCACCAATTGACCGGTGACGACATCGACCATGCGCGCGGCGCGCAGCACGATGGCGGTTGACCGTGCAGCGGGCGCTGCCGACTGCGCGCGGAGTGTTTCGGAGACGAATACCGTGGCAGACAACAGGGCGAGCACCGTACGAACGCGCGACGTCGTGATCATGACCAGGAAGGGAGTATGCGGTGAGAACAGCGTCGCCGCCCGAAGTCAGGCGTCGTCGGGAACGCGATTGGCGCCAAGACGTGTGGTCGTCTTGGCTTCTTTCTTCAACGGGACGTTCTTGTCGCGGTGTGCGGCGTGCTTCCGGGCGGCACCACGCGCCTTGTTCTTGCCGACAAGGCGAACGCCCGAGCGCTTGCGTCCCTGTCCGCCCTTGCCGCCCTTCACCGGGCGGCCGCCGTCGCGCTGAAACTCCGGAACGCCGTCACGGCATCGCGCTTGACCCATAGTCCGACGCGACCTGTCGGCGCCCTGTCGAGGGTAGCGTTGAGTCTGAGCGTGGTGTCGCCCTTCACCGACACGTCGAGTGCGCGGCCGTTGATGGTGACCACCAACTCGTGCCACGTGCCCAGCGCGAGTTGGCTCGCGCCGGTCCCGTGCACGATGATCTGGCGCTCGCCGTTGACGAAGCGCCACAGCGCCAGATCGCCGTCTTTGGTGTTGTAGCGTGCGTAGAGGTATTCACCAGTGGGCGCCAGATCGAACACCACGCCGGCGTTCTGATCGGACGCGCCGCTGATCATCTTGAACTGCACGCGCAGTGTACCGCTGGTGAATCGCGCCACATCGGATGCGACGGCGAGTGGGAACGCACCCGCCGCCGATCCGTTGCGCACGAACGCCTCGTTGGCGGAACCAAACCACTGCATACTGGCTCGCGTCAATTCCGCGACTGGTGCTTGCCCGCTCCATTTGGCGCCATCGACCGTGATGATCGCCGTACTATCGACCGATTCCGTCCAGTGACCGATCACGCCGGTGAGTCCGGTCGTGCGCTGACGAACATCAGCCGTCACGCCCGGACTCGGCACGACCAGCCACGCCGTCGCCATCCACCACGCCAGGGTTGCGAACAACGTCATGAGGTGTCGGTAACGTCAGTCGGTGAGTACAAAGGTGACTTTCATGTCCACGCGGTACGACGTGATCACTCCATCATCACACTTGACCTTCTGGCTGGCAACCCAGGCGCCCTTGACGTTGCGTAGTGTCTTGTGTGCGCGCGCGATGCCTTTCTCGATGGCATCTTCGAACGACTTCTTGGACGTGGACGTAATTTCGGTGACTTTGGCGACTGACATTTGAGACTCCGGAAGAAAGTGTGAGGTGGTGAGCGTTCTTCGGCGACCGATGTGACTTCGGGCCGAATTACCAAGTTACTGGGCGTGCGTTGCTCCCGCGCTGTTTATTCCACGACGGCGCAGCTCCGCCCTGTGGGGCGGCGGCGTGCTCATGCGTCTCATCGATTCACCCGTCCCCTCTCTCATGTCGCTGTTCTCCCGCATTCCCGGTGGTGCACCGGCCATTGGTGCCGCTGCGGCCCTGTGTCTTGTCGCCGGCTACTCCAGTCTCTGGATGGGTGGCACCACGCTCGCCGCTTCACTGCTGGTGGTCGGCTATCTCGGGCTCATTCCGTCGGCGCTGATCGCGTACGCCGGTGCCGCCGACGCGACGTCGTCCAGTGATCCCGATGCGCCGCCGTATCTGATCGCGGCCCTCGTTGGTCTGGCCGTGTTCACGCTGTACGTGCTCACGCTGGCGCCGTCGACGGCCATGTGGGACACCAGTGAGTACATCGCAGCCGCGAAAACGCTCGGCATTCCGCATCCGCCGGGCAATCCGGTGTTCGTGTTGGTGGCGCATGCGTTTGCGGCGCTGCCGTTTCCCGTCAGCTACGCCGCGCGGGTGAATTTGCTGGCCGCGACCACCAGTGCGATTTCGGCGGCACTCTGGTTTCTGGTGGCACATCGATCGCTGGCCGGATGGTCGCTGTCGCGGGCGCCGCGCATCGTGATCGCCGTGGCCTGCGCGTGGATCGGCGCGACGGCGTTTACCGTGTGGAATCAGAGCGTCGTGAACGAGAAGGTGTACACGCTCGCCATGTTGGGTCTCGCCGCGTCTTCGTGGACGGCGCTGCGGTGGCACGACGCACCCGCGCAATCGCGTCGCGCTGATGGATTCCTGCTGCTGGTCGCGTATCTCTGTGGTTTGGGCTACGCCAATCATCCAGCGGGGTTTCTGCCCGTGCCCGCGCTCGCGCTGTTCGTGCTGATGCGCCGACCGGCCACCGTGCTGCGTTGGAAACTGCTGCTGACGGCGGCCACGGTGCTGGTGCTGGGGCTCACCCCCTTCGCGTTCATGCCTATTCGGGCGGCACACTTCCCGGGCATCAATGAAGGCGAGGCCACGGCGTGTGTGAACGGGCCGCAACTGGGGTGCACCTTCTCCAACGAGACGTACACGCGGGTGTCCGGCATCATTCAGCGCGAGCAGTACGGTGGACACGCCGTGGCCGAACGTCAGGCACCCATCGGCGCGCAGGTCGGTATGTGGTGGCTGTATTTCAAGTGGCAGTGGATGCGCGACGCATGGACGGAGCATCCGAGAGCACAGCTGGCGTTGGCCGTGTTGTTTCTGGGGCTCGGACTGCTGGGCGGCGTGGTGCACTACCGGCGCGACAAGTCGTCGTTCGCGTACGTGGCGCCGCTGATCTTCACGCTGACACCGCTGCTCATTGTCTATCTCAACTTCAAGTACGGGCATTCGCAGGCGCTTGATTTGGGCGACAGCGTGCCACGCGAGGTGCGTGATCGCGACTACTTCTACTTGTGGAGCTTTGCCACCTGGGGACTCTGGGCGGGGCTCGGACTGGGTGCGGTGTGGCAGTGGCTCTCGGAGCGCGCCGGCAAAGCGTCGGCACGCACATGGCAACTGGCGTCGCCGGTGCTGCTGATTGCGTTCGTGCCGTTGGTAACGAATGTGTGGGATGCCCCGCGCAAAGGGCAGACGTTTACCGCAGACTGGGCGCGCGACCTGCTGCAATCGGTCGAACCGTACGGCATCCTCATCACCGCCGGCGATAACGATTCCTTCCCGGTGTGGTACGCGCAACAGGTGGAGGGCGTGCGGCGCGACGTCACCATCGCGCTTATTCCGTACCTCAACATGCCGTGGTACGCGCACCAGCTCATCCGCGAGCGCGTGTCGACCTACGACGGATCGGGTGTCGCGTCGTATGCCGCGCTGGCTGGCTCGAAACCAACCGGACCGGTGATTGCACTGACGGCGGGGCAGGCAGACTCACTGCCGCCCTATGTGCAGCTCAGTCAGGCGGCATCCTTCCAGCAGGGCGGTATCAACGCGACCATTCCCGCCGGGTTTATCACGCGCGACCAATTGATGGTGCTGCAATTCATCCGCGACGTGTTTCCACGCCGTCCGATTCATTTCTCGATTGGCCCGTATGCACAGGCCCTGGGGTTGGGCGACTACGTGGTCACACAGGGACTCACCCAACGCCTCCTGAATGCACCCGCCAAGGAGAATCCGGAGTACATGCGGTTTCCCGGCGGGTATATCGACGTGTCGCGCACTGTGGAACTGTGGAATCGCTATCAGGGCCCGGGGGCGTTGCTGCGTCAGGGTCGTTGGCTCGACGATGCCTCGGTGAGCATTCCCGCCGCCTACATGCAGACAGGGCAGTATCTGGCGTACGGCGTTGCCGCCCGTGGTGATACGCTGAAAGCCGACTCACTCATGCAGCAGGTACGCGCGATGGCGCGGGCGGCCAATCTCGGGAAGTGAGTGGGCGTTGGCGAACCGCTTGACGCGAATCGCGCGAACGAGCGCGAATGGCACGCTGCGGAACGCCGAGCACGAATTACGTGCGGAGCGATCGTTGCTTTTGTTGTTGAACAACAACACCACGATGTTTGCCGATCGCGCTGCGAGCTCCGAGTGCGCACGGAACGATTCGCGCTCGTTCGCGCGATTCGCGTCAGTCAGTTGTTCGTCACTATGCCAGCCATTCTTTCCACGTCGTTTCGGCCAACCCAATCGTGAGCTTCTGTTGCATGCGCACCAGCGGCTGCTGCAACAGCATGGGCTCATCGGCCAGAATGGTGAGCCAGCGCTCCTCGCCGTACAACGCGGTGCGCAGCCCCAAATCGGCAAAGCGTCGCGAGTCGCGGTCGATGAGTTTCTCTACACCGAACTTCTGCGCGAATCGCTTCAATTCACCGATTGCCGCGGCGCGTTCGGTGAGGTCGACAAAGTGTACCTTGACGCGTCGCTCGGCAAAGAACCGCTGCGCTTTGCGCGTGTCCGCGTTCTTCTTCGTGCCGAAGATCTGCACTTGAATCTCGCTCATGCCATTGCCGCTTCCGCTTCCGCGCGCTTGGCATCGTCGAACGCGCCTTCGCTGCGCGAAACCACCAGCGTGGCCACGCCGTTCCCGATGAGGTTGGTGATGGCGCGTGCCTCGGACATGAACCGATCGACGCCCAGCAACAACGCCACCCCTTCAACGGGCACGGTGTTCGTCGCCGCGAGTGTGCTGGCCAGCACGATGAACCCCGAGCCGGTCACGCCAGCGGCACCTTTCGACGTGAGCATCAGAATGCCCAGCAGGGTGAGCTGCTGCGTGATGCTCAGATCGATGCGATAGACCTGCGCAATGAAGATGGCCGCCATCGACAGGTAGATGCTGGTGCCGTCGAGGTTGAACGAATAGCCGGTGGGGATCACCAACCCGACCACCGGTTTCGCGCATCCATAGCGCTCCAGTTTCTCGAGCATGCGCGGCAGCGCGGCCTCCGAACTGGAGGTGCCCAACACCTGTCTCTTATA